>NZ_JAVKCQ010000208.1:0-1656 GCF_040222615.1 Haliea sp. | reverse complement strand
CGCTGGGTCATGCACAGCGGGCAGGGGTTGAGTCCCACCTGGTACTCGAGGTACCAGGCGAACAGCATGGCGCACAGGGCCAGCAGCGCGAGTCCGAGATACACCAGGCGGGGGGAGAGAGCTTGCAACATGGCGGGGAGGTTCCTTGTGACTGGAGCGATGCCAACGCTGATGACGGTACGTTAGGTGGTTTGACCACGCCTCGCAAGAGCCGTTCTCAGAACAGGGTCCGGTACTGGCCGAAAAAGCGCGCCAGGTACTCCTCAAAGCTCAGCTCGTCTGCCGCTTCGATTTCCCGCTGGGCGGCCAGGGACTGTCTTGTCTCGTTCTCGAACCGTCGGGCGCTCGCCGCAGGCAGGGCGCGCTGGTGGAAGTGGCGGCCCCACTGTTCACTGTAGCCCATGGCCAGACGGAAGAAGGGCAGGTCCCGCTCGCGCATCTCACGCAGTACCCGCGCCGAGGGGGTCAGCTCGGGGTCGTTCACCCGCGCCTGCTGCACTGCCAGGGACTCACGGTACAGGCCACTGTCATGGGCGCTGTCGAGCAGGTCGGCGATGCCGGTCATGCTTCCCAGCAGGCCACTCGCCAGTTCGGTCAGCGCAGCATTGCCGGCCGGGGTTTGCAGCTGCAGGCCCGGCTCGCGGCCGCGGTTGACCACCGCCTCCAGGTTGGCAGCCTGCGTGGCCTGTTCCTCATCGTCGCAAGCCGGGCTGTCTTGCAACAGGCAGTACATGAGGAAAGTATCGAGGAAGCGTATCTGTTCGGCGTCGACTCCCAGGGGGGCAAAGGGGCTGACATCTATGCAGCGGATTTCCACGTATTCGATTCCGGCCCGGCACAGGGCGGCCAGCGGTGCCTCGCCAGAGCGGGTGACCCGTTTGGGCCGGATCGTGCTGTAGAACTCGTTTTCGATCTGCAGCAGGCTGTCGTTCAACTGCTGGTAGTCACCGTCCTGGCCGGCGGGGAACGCCTGGTAGGGCGGGTGCGGGTGCATAATGGCATCGCGGAGGGCCTGGACATAGTTGCCCAGCGAGTTGTAGCAGACCTTGAGGCCCTTCTGTGCCTCGCTGTTATAGCCCAGGCCGCCCATTCTCAGTGCAGTACCGTAGGGGCGGTGCAGGGTGCGGCTCTTGTCGTCGAGGGGTTCCAGGCCGTGGTCATCGCGGCCGCGGAGGAAGCTGGCACACACCGCGGGCGAAGCGCCGAACAGATAGATCAGCAGCCAGGAGTGGCGGTGGAAGTTGCGGATCAGGCCCAGGTAGCGCGCGGTTACGTAGTCCTGCAGCGATTCCGGCCGGCCAGCGTCATCCCAGGCCCGCTGCCAGTACTCCGCTGGCAACGAGAAGTTGTAATGGATACCGGCAATGGTCTGCATCAGGCGGCCGTAGCGGTGACCGAGCCCGTAGCGGTAGACCTTTTTCATCCGCGCGACATTGGCGCTGCCGTACTCGGCCACCGGAATGCTGTCGTCGCCGTTGACGATGCAGGGCATGCTGGAAGCCCACAGCAGCTCGTCGCCGATCTGGCTGTAGGTGAAGCTGTGAACGTCGGCCAGGGTGTCCAGGCAATGCTCAATGCTGGTGTCGACCGGGGTGATGAATTCCAGCAGGGCCTCGGAGTAATCGGTGGTGATGGAGGGGTGGGTCAGTGCCGAGC
>NZ_JAVKCQ010000207.1:0-3302 GCF_040222615.1 Haliea sp. | reverse complement strand
GGCTCATCTCAGGCGTTCTGGCCCAGCGCTCCGGCTACCCAGCCCGGGACATCCTGCAAGGCAGCCGTGAGCCCGGCGACATCGCTGCCGCCACCCTGGGCCATGTCGGGACGTCCGCCACCCTTGCCGCCAAGGCGACCGGCGAATTCGCGCATCAGGTCGCCGGCCTTGACCCGGTCGATCAGGTCCTTGCTGACCCCGGCTACCAGGGCCACCTTGTCGCCGTCCACCGCGGCCAGCAGGATCACGCTGCGGCCCAGCTTGTTCCGGCACTGGTCCAGGGTGTCGCGCAGGGATTTGGCGTCGGCGCCGTCGACGCTGGCGGCGAGAACCTTCACCCCCGCAAGTTCGACCGCGCTGGCGGTCAGGTCGCCGCCGGCAGACGTCGCCAGCTTCTGTTTCAGCCGCGCGATCTCTTTCTCCAGTTCGCGATTCTCCGTGCGCAGGGCTCCGACCCGGGCGGCCGCGGTATCGCGGCCGGCCTTGACCACGTCGCAGACCGCATCCAGCTGGGCCTCGGTGCGGGCAATCGCCTCCAGGGCACCGGCACCGGTCACCGCCTCGATACGGCGCACACCGGAGGCAATGCCGGATTCGGACACGATGCGGAACAGGCCGATGTCACCGGTCCGGTCGACGTGGGTGCCGCCGCAGAGTTCCACGGAATAATCATCCTCGCCCATGCTGAGCACGCGCACCTGCTCGCCGTACTTTTCCCCGAACAGGGCCATGGCGCCGGCGGCGATGGCCTCGTCCATGGCCATCAGGCGCGTGGTCACCGCGGTATTGGCGCGGATCTGCTCGTTGACCTGGCGCTCGATCTCCGCCAGTTCAGCCGGCGTCACCGCCTCGAAGTGGGAGAAGTCAAAGCGCAGCCGCCCGGAATCCACCAGCGAGCCTTTCTGGGTCACATGGTCGCCGAGAATGCGGCGCAGGGCCGCGTGCATCAGGTGAGTGGCGGAGTGATTGAGGCGGGTGCGCTGGCGCACGCTGCGGTCCACCGCAGCCTGCAGGCGGTCGCCCGTGCGCACTGTGCCCTCCAGCACCTTGACGTGGTGCAGGTGCTGGCTCTGGGCCTTGCTGGTATCCCCGACTTCCAGGCGCAGGCCGGGGGCCTGCAGGTAACCGCTGTCACCCGCCTGGCCGCCGGACTCGGCGTAGAACGGGGTGCGGTCCAGCACCACCACGCCCTGCTGGTCCGCCGACAGCGACTCGACTTCGACACCATCGCAGAGCAGTGCGGTGACAGTGCCCTCCCCCTCCAGGCTGTCGTAGCCGGTAAATTCAGTGTTGCCCTCGAGAGTGAGAACGGCGTTGTAATCCACCCGGAAGCTGCCGCTCTCCTGGGAACGGCTGCGCTGGGCCGCCATGGCCGCCTCGTAGCCCGCCATGTCCAGGCTCAGGCCGCGCTCGCGGGCGATGTCATTGGTCAAATCGACCGGAAAGCCGTAGGTGTCGTAGAGCTTGAACACCACCGCGCCGGGAATCTCCCCGCCGTCGATACCCGCCAGCGCGTCCTGCAGGATTTGCAGCCCGTTGTCCAGAGTCTTGGCGAACTGCTCTTCCTCGGCCAGCAGCGCCTTCTCCACCTGGGGCTGCAACTTCACCAGCTCGGGGTAGGCCTCGCCCATTTCCGCCGCCAGGGTTGCCACCAGCCGGTGGAAGAAGGCTTCGGTCGCGCCCAGCTTGTTGCCGTGGCGGATGGCGCGGCGGATGATCCGGCGCAGCACATAGCCGCGGCCCTCGTTGCCCGGCAGGACGCCGTCGACGATCAGGAAGGCGCAGGAGCGGATGTGGTCCGCGATCACCCGCAGGGAATTGTGCGCCAGGTCGTCCACCTTGAGCAGCTGCGCTGCCGCCCGGATCAGGGCCTGGAACAGGTCGATCTCGTAGTTGCTGTGCACGCCCTGCATGACCGCGGCGATACGCTCCAGCCCCATGCCGGTATCGACCGAGGGCTTGGGCAGGGGATGCAGTTCGCCGCTGGCGTCGCGGTTGAACTGCATGAACACCAGGTTCCAGATCTCGATGTAACGGTCGAGATCGTCGCCCTCGCTGCCGGGGGGGCCGCCGGCCACATCGGGGCCGTGGTCGTAGAAGATTTCCGAGCACGGGCCACAGGGCCCGGTGTCCCCCATCTGCCAGAAGTTGTCTTCGTCGAGGCGGGAAAAGCGCTCGGCGCTGACGCCCATCTCCTTGAGCCAGATATCCGCGGCCTCATCGTCGGAGACGTGCACCGTGACCCACAGGCGCTCCGCGGGCAGGCCCAGGGTCTCGGTGAGGAAACTCCAGGCAAACTGGATGGCCTCGCGCTTGAAGTAATCGCCGAAGCTGAAATTGCCCAGCATTTCAAAAAACGTGTGGTGGCGCGCGGTGTAGCCGACGTTTTCCAGGTCGTTGTGCTTGCCGCCGGCGCGCACGCAGCGCTGGCTGCTGGCCGCGCGCACATAGGGGCGCGGGTCAGTACCGAGGAATGTATCCTTGAACTGGACCATGCCCGCGTTGGTGAACAGCAGGGTGGGGTCGTTGCCCGGCACCAGGGAACTGCTGGGCACCCGGGTATGATCCTGGCCTTCGAAATAGGCCAGGAAAGCTTCGCGTATGTCACCTGTTTTCATTTGAACCCTGCCATCTGTCCTTCAGCAAAACCGCGGCCCGCGAGGATGTGCAGGTGCAGGTGGAAAACGGTCTGGCCAGCGCCGGCACCGTTGTTGACGATGAGGCGGAAAGCGTCCGCCACCCCCAGCTGTGCGGCCACTTTGCCCGCCGCCAGCATGAGGTGCCCGAGCAGCGCCTGGTCGTCCGCTCCGGCATCCACCAGCCGCGGGATGCCGCGCTTTGGAATCACCAGCACGTGTACCGGCGCCTGGGGATTGATGTCGTTGATAGCAACGCAGTGCTCGTCCTCGTAGAGGAAATCGGCGGGAATCTCACCGCTGACGATCTTGCCGAATATGGTGTCGGTCATGTGTTACCCCAATTTCTCGTCTGCGGTGAGCTGGCGCGCCTCACTCTCCAGCATTACCGGAATGCCATCGCGCACGGGATAGGCGAGCCCGCTGGCCTTGCAGACCAGCTCTTGCTTGTCCTTGTCGTACTCCAGCGGCGCCTTGGTCACCGGGCACACCAGGATACTCAGCAGTTTGTCGTCGATCATGGCAGATCCTGCGGGTTTTGAAGGGGCTGCATTATACGGATTTTTGCCGGCCGGAACATGCCGCCCTCAGGAGCCTGCGGCCGCCGCCGCTGGCGCCATCGGCGGCACCACGAACAGGGGATCGATGCGCTCAATTCGCCACGCC
>NZ_JAVKCQ010000206.1:0-4199 GCF_040222615.1 Haliea sp. | reverse complement strand
TTTTGCGGGGCGCGGGCCGGCAGCGACCGCGGTCGCCTGGCCGCTGGTGCTGTGGGTCGCGCTCAGCTTCGCGCTGTTCTACGGCACCCAGGTCTGGTTGCGCTGCTACCCCCGGGGCCGCTTTGCCCGCGCATTTTATCCCTGGGCCTACTGCGGTTTTTATCTCGACGAGGTTTTTACCCGGCTGACGTTCAGGGTATGGCCAGTGAAATTGAACCCTGTCCAGGCGCAAACCCTGGCTAACCGGAATTTGCCGGCACAAGGAGACCTGCTGTGAACGCACCGTTGCAACCCCTGCTGCTCAAGACCAGCGCTGTACAGAAAGCTATCGCCGCCGCGGTAGAGAGCATTGCCCCCAACTGGCCGCTTGACCGGATGATCGCGGTCAACCCCTACTGGGGGCGGATCCAGCAACCTTTCAGCGAGGTGGCGGCGCATCTGGCCCAGGTCGCCGGTTCGCCCATGACCTTGCCACTGGCCGCCTATCGGCAAGCCTGGGAACAGCGGGAGATTGAGGTCCAGGACCTGCAACAGGCGCTGAGGGAAAACCAGGCTGAGGTGACCCTGGAGCAGGCGGTCGCCGCGCTGGAGCAGCCGCAGCCGGAGCCGCTGCCGCTGCCACTGCTCAGCGACCAGCTGGACAGCCAGCGCGATCTGCGGCGGCAGCCAGCCTGGTGCGACACCATCACCCATCAGGTGTCGCAATTCTGCGCCGCCTGGTTTGACCGTGAGCAGGCCGACTGGCATCCGGATCAAGCGGGGGGACTCTACGCCGCCTGGCGCGACGGCCTGCGCCGGGACCACAGCGTCGCCCTGCTGATGCAGGCGCCCGGCATCCCCGCGCAGGCAGCCGGACTCGCCGAAGATCCGGAGCAGCAGATCAGCAACACGCTGGCGCAGCTGGGCGTGGGAGAGCGCGACTGGCCCCTCTATCTGCAGGCGGTGCTGATGCGCGTGAGTGGCTGGGCGGCGTGGTGCGCCTACCTGCGCTGGCAGGCGCGGCTGGAGGGAGGAGATGACCATGCGCTGGTGGATTTGCTGGCCATACGCCTGGGCTGGGAATCCCTGCTCGATGACGGCGTGCGGGACGGGGGTTCTACCTGGTCAGCCTGGCAGGCGAACTGGCGGGGCAGGGCGCTTCCGCTGGCCGATCCATCCCTGGTTCTGCATCAGGTCTGGCAGCGGGCGCAGGAGATAAGCTATCAGCGCAGCCTGCGGGACCGGCTTATGTCAGGCCCCCGGGTCGAGGTGGCCGAGGCGCCGGCGGTGCAGGCTGCCTTCTGTATTGATGTGCGCTCCGAGCTGCTGCGGCGTCATCTCGAAGCACAATCCACCGACATCCAGACACTGGGCTTTGCGGGCTTCTTCGGCCTGCCGATCAGCTATGCGCCGCTGGGTACCACGGCCCGGCGGCCGCAGTTGCCAGGCCTGCTGCCCGCCGCCCTGCACATCAGCGACAGTACCGGCTCGGCGGCCGGGGACGCGGCGGTCATCCGGCGTCGCGGCCAGAGCCTGTCGGGCATGCTCGGCTGGCGCGTTTTCCAGTCGGTGCCGCTGTCCTCGTTTACCCTGGTCGAGGCGCTGGGCCTCGGTTACCTGGGCAAGCTGGTGCAGCGCAGCCTGCCCGGAGCCGCTCCCCCGGGTTCACCGGATTCGCTTGGCCTGGGAGCGCAGGCCGGCAGTGTGCGGCCAACCCTGGACGCGGCCACCGCAGGCGGCGTTGCCGGCCAGGCGCAGATCGCCGCCCGGGTGCTGGGCGCGATGGGCCTGGGGCAGCAGTTCGGGCGTCTGGTGCTGCTGTTGGGCCACGGCAGCCAGAATCGCAACAACCCCCAGCGCGCGGGGCTGGACTGCGGCGCCTGTTGTGGCCAGACCGGGGAAGTGAATGCCAGGGCCCTCGCGGGCCTGCTGAATGATCCAGCGGTGCGCGAGCAGCAGCTGGCGCAGGGGGTGCGGATTCCGGACAGCACCGTTTTTGTGGCCGGTCTGCACAACACCACAACCGATGAAGTGTTGCTGTATGACCTGGAGGACCTGCCCGCCAGCCACGCAACCGACCTGCAGTGGATACGCGAGCGGCTCGCCGCGGCGGGCGCCGGGGCACGCCGTGAGCGGGCTTCCGCGCTGGGTCTGGCCGCGCTGCTGGAGAGAAAACCCGAGGCCCTGCTGCGCGCCGTCCGCGAGCGGGCCGATGACTGGGCGCAAACGCGGCCAGAGTGGGGCCTGGCCAACAACGCGGCGTTTATCGTCGCGCCGCGCGCCCGAACCCGCGGTGTCGATTTACAGGGCCGCAGCTTTTTGCACGACTACGATTACCGAAAAGATCGGGACGGCAGCCTGCTGGAGTTGATCATGACCGCCCCCATGGTGGTGACCCACTGGATCAACATGCAGTACTACGCCTCCACCGTGGACAACCAACGCTACGGCAGTGGCAACAAGACCCTGCACAATGTGACCGGTGGTCGCATCGGCGTGTTTGAAGGCAACGGTGGCGACCTCCGCATCGGTTTACCCTGGCAGTCGCTGCACGACGGCGAGCGCTGCTTGCATACCCCCCTGCGTCTGACGGTGGTGATCGAGGCGCCGCGGGAGGCCATTGACAGCGTGATCGCGAAGCATGTCACCGTGCGGCAACTGCTGGACAACCACTGGCTGTATCTGGCCCGCCTGGATGGCGAGCGGATGGAGCGCTACGGGAACGGGAGCTGGCAGATCTGGGCGGAGTAGCCGTGCCGGCCTCGTTTCAGGGGCGCAGCGTTGCCCTGCTGACCCGCCATGGCAAGGGCGCGCTGCCAGCCCTGTGGCCATGAGTGCCGCGAGCCCGATCCCCGCGCTGCGGCCGATCCCCAGGACTGCCCCTGGTGCAATCCGTGAGTTTGTAGCGGCCGGGCGCCATAAAAAGGCGCTCCGGCGTGCTATACTCCCGTCCCGCGACCTGCAGCCACAGGGACGCCACCAGCACCGTCCATCCGGAATTCGCATGACCCAGACCCAGCATACCCCGCTGGCGATCGTATTTGCCCTCGGCTTCACCATGATGCTCGGGCCTTTCGCCATCGACACCTACCTGCCGGCGTTTCCGGCGATCGCGGCCGCCATGGGGGTGGAGATCAAGGTGGTGTCCCTGACCATCTCGGTTTACATGTTCGCGATTGCCCTGGGGCAACTGGTGGGCGGGGCGCTGTCGGACCACTTTGGCCGCCGCCGGGTGCTGGTCACCGGCCTGCTGCTGTTTGCTTGCGCCAGTTTTTTTCTGTCCCGGGCGCAGACGATTGAAGCCCTGCTGCTGGGCCGGGTGCTACAGGCCATCGGCGGTGGCTTTACCGCAGTCTCGGTGCCGGCCCTGGTGCGCGACCGGGTGCGCGGGCTGCAGGCCGCCAAGCTGTTCTCGATGATCGGTCTGGTGGCCATCGTGGCGCCGGCTATTGCCCCCACCATCGGCACCCTGCTGCTGCGGCTGGGTGACTGGAACGTCATCTTCGTCTTTCTTGGCATTTACGCGCTGTGCCTGTTGCCGCTGCTGTCGGCCACGGTTTTCAAGGGGCCGCGGCGCCAGCCCGTTGGCCCGGGGGGAATCAGCATGGTGGCGCGTTACCTGGGCGTGCTGCGCGAGCGCCGGGCCTTGCCGCATATCGGCTGGCAGACTGCGGGTTTTGGCGGCCTGATCATCTTCGTCACTTGGTCCGCCTATATCTATCAGGTCCACTACGGGCAATCCCGCGATGCCTTCGCCCTGTTGTTCGCCTGCAATATCGTTGCCATGCTCTGCTGCAACTTGCTGAACCGTGTGCTGCTCAACCGGCTGCCCTCGCTGCAGATCCTGCGCGGGGCAACCGTGGCCCAGGCCGTGGCTGCGGTCTGGCTGCTGGGCGTCGCCCTGCTCGACGGGTCGGTACTCGCCTTTCTGCCGGGCATGATGCTGTATGCGGGCACCCTGGGCGCGATCAGTCCCAATAACCAGGCCGGTTTCCTGGAGTATTTCCCCGCCAGCAGCGGCTCCGCGGCCGCCCTGATGGGCACCGCCACGTTCAGCCTCGGGGGAATTGCCAGCGGGCTCAGCACGCTGCTGCCGCAGACTCTGCTGTCGGTCACCCTGTGCATCCTGTCCGCCCGCGGCATCAGGTCACGGCGTGGCTATGGGTACCGCGCAGTGCCATAAAGCCCAGGCTGATGACGGAACAGGCCAGGATGCACAG
>NZ_JAVKCQ010000205.1:0-59772 GCF_040222615.1 Haliea sp. | reverse complement strand
CTGATACGACCGAGGTAATCCTGGCCTACGAGGACAAGTACGGCAGCGGTGACTCCTATCCGGACACACTGCGGCGGGATCTTTCGGCTCTGGGGGAAATGCTGGAATCGAGATTTGTGCTGGAGGACCAGCTCATCGCCGGCCTCCATAACAGTCACCGGCGCCAGTTGCAGGCGCCGGGTCAAACCGGCTGAATCAGCCTTCGCTGGCGGCGGGCGCCGCTTCTGCGGCAGCCTCTTCCTGCTCGGTGACTCCAATCAGCTCGACTTCAAACACCAGTGCCGCGTTGGGGCCGATCAGGTTGCCGGCACCGCCGGGGCCATAGGCCAGGTCAGCGGGGATATACAGGTTCCACTTGGCACCGGGCGACATCAGCTGCAGGGCTTCGGTCCAGCCGGCGATCACCTGGCCAACGCCGAAGGTCACCGTCTCGCCACGCTTGTAGGATGAGTCGAATTCTGTGCCATCCACCAGCGTACCGCGATAGTGCACTTCAACGGTGTCTTCGGGACCGGGGCTGGCGCCTTCACCGGCTTCCACAATTTCATACTGCAGGCCGGACTCGGTGACTACAACGCCCTCCCGCGCCGCGTTCTCGGCCAGGAAGGCTTCCGCCGCAGCCTGGTTCGCTTCCGCTGCCGCTGCCGCCAACGCCTGCTGCTCTTCCATTGCACGCTGCTGGTAGGCCATCATTTCTTCCTGGATTTCCTCTTCGGTCATGCGCGGCTCGGCGCCTCCCAGGGCATCCTCCAGACCGGCGGTGAACGCGGGTACATCCATCGGTACGCCGTCAGCTGCCATGCGCTGGCCGAGGCCGAAGGCGATGCCGTAGCTCAGCCGCTGGGTGGAATCTTCCAGCGCAACTTCGCTCGCTGCGTCTGTGTCGGGAGCAGATTGCTGGTTACAGGCTTGCAGGGCCACGGTAGCGACCAGGGCAAGCGGCAGTGCGAATTTCTTCATAATCAGATCCATTGGTGTATGAGTGAACATGCAGGTATACCGGCAGGAGCCAGATCATACTACCCGCGGCCATCACTGCGCCACCCCCGCCCCGGCCAGGGGCGTCTACCCCAGCAGGGCCAGCAGGCGGCGCCCCAGCTCCGGCGCTTCGCTGCCAGCCTGCGCCGGGGGAGATCCCAGCAGGCAGGCCAGCGCCCATAGCAAGCTGCCAGCCTGCGCGGGCCGCGGTGCCTGCCGCCGATGCCAGGCCAATATTTGTTCCTGCTGCGCCTGTTCCGCCGCCAGCTCCAGCGCCCGGACCTGCTCGCGCAGGGCAGCGGCGTCGGGCAGGGCTTTCCAGTCGCGTCGCAGCGCCCGCAACGGCGCGACGACCCGTCGGCGCCACTCGTCCACGCCCGCCGCCAGCGCCTGCCACTGGCCGGGGTCCAGCTCCAGGCCCTGCTGTGCCAGCCAGGCGGCGTACAGCAACAGATTGACGTCCGCGGCATAGTGATCCTGGGCTTCGATACAAGCCTCTGCCACCCCGGGACGCGCGTAAAGCTGCAGGGAAAATTCCCACAAGGGATTGTGCATCAGGCCTCCGGCTGGTTACCGATCAAGGCTGCGAGTAGAATGCGCGGCCTGATGATCATATTACGCGATATCGAACTGCGCCGGGGCAGCAAGCTGCTGCTGGAGGGCGCCAGTGTCACCCTGCAACCGGGCCAGAAACTGGCCCTGATCGGGGCCAATGGCAGCGGTAAATCCAGCCTGTTCGCCATGCTGCTGGGACAGCTACAGGCCGATGCCGGGGAAATCGAGGGCATGAACAACCTGCGCCTGGCGCATATGGCACAGGAAGTGGCCGCCACGGACGAGACCGCCGGGCGCTATGTGTTGCAGGGCGATGCGCGGCTGGCGCAGCTGACTGCGGATCTTGCGACAGCAGAAAGGGAAGGCGACTTCCAGCGCGCGGCCACCCTGCATACGGCCATGGAAGATACCGACGGCTACAGCGCCGAGCGCCGGGTACAGCGCCTGCTGCAGGGCCTGGGCTTTGCCGAGGATGCCGCCGATCGTCCGGTCAGCGACTTTTCCGGTGGCTGGCGGATTCGCCTGAACCTGGCGCGGGCGCTGATGACGCCCTCGGACATGCTGCTGCTGGACGAACCCACCAACCACCTCGACCTCGACGCCACCCTGTGGCTTGAACAGTGGCTGCAGGGCTATCCCGGCACCCTGCTGATGATTTCCCACGACCGGGACTTTATCGACTCCACCTGCGAGCGCATCCTCAGTATCGAGGGCGGCCAGCTGCAGTCGTGGAAGGGCAACTACTCCGACTACGAGCGACTGCGGGCGGAGATGCTGGCCAACCAGCAGGCCAGCTTCGAGAAGCAGCAGCTGCGGATCGCGCATATCGAGGATTTCGTGCGCCGCTTCCGCTACAAGGCCACCAAGGCCCGGCAGGCCCAGAGCCGGCTCAAGGAGCTGGAGCGCATGCAGCAGCTGGCGCCGGCCCATATCGACTCCCCGTTCAACTTTGTCTTCCCCCCGGCGGGGAAGAGCAGTGACCCGCTGCTGCGCCTGGACGAGGCCGCGCTGGGCTACGCGGGCAAGCCAATCCTGCGCAAAGTGAGCCTGGTGCTGCGGCCCGGTTCCCGCATCGGCCTGCTGGGCAAGAACGGCGCCGGCAAGTCCACCCTGCTGAAAAGCCTGATCGGCAGGCTGCCACTGCTCGCCGGCTCCCGCACGCCGGGAGAACACTGTCGCATCGGCTATTTTGACCAGCAACAGCTGGAGGCCCTGGACATGCAGGCCAGCGCCGCCCTGCATATCCAGCGGCTGAGCCCGGACGCCCGGGAGCAGGAAATCCTCAACTTCCTCGGCGGCTTCAACTTTCGCGGGGATTTTGCCACCAAGGCCATTGCACCCTTCTCCGGCGGCGAGAAAGCGCGCCTGGCGCTGGCGCTGGTGGTCTGGCAGCGGCCCAATCTGCTGGTGCTGGACGAGCCCACCAACCACCTGGACCTGGACATGCGCAATGCCATGGAAATGGCCCTGCAGGGCTATGAAGGCGCGCTGATCCTGGTAAGCCACGACCGCCACCTGCTGCGCAATACCGCCGATGAACTGCTGCTGGTGCACGACGGCCTGGTCGAAGAGTATGAAGACGACCTCAGGGCCTATGAGAAATGGATCCTCGCCAGCTACCGCAACAGCGACAAGCCAGCTGCGGACGCTGCTCCGGCAGCGGAAACCAGCCGCAAGGAAAAGCGCCAGCAGGCCGCCGCCCAGCGGGCCAGGCTGCGGCCGCTGCAGAGGGACATTGCCAGCACCGAGCAGGCCATGGCTGCAGCAGAGCAGACACTGGCCGGTCTGCAGGAGCAGCTGGCCGATCCGGAGCTCTACACCGACCGCGGCAAGGCACAGCTGGGACAGCTGTTGAAACAGGAAGGGAAGCTGAAAGCGCAGGCGGAGCAGCTGGAAGAGCGCTGGCTGGACCTGCAGCAGGCACTGGAGGAGCTCAACGCCGAACTGGCGGCGGAGTGAGCCCGTTATTTCCCGGCAATTGCAGCTTGGCGGAGCGCGGCAGGCGCTTGATGGCTGACTCCCGCCGCTGGGCCGCGGAGCGATCCGCCGCCAGCTCCCACCACAACAGCTGCACCGGCCGCCGGCCGCGGGTATAGCGCGGGCCACCCGCCCGCTCGCCGTTGTGCTGTGCCAGCCGCCGGCGCAGGTCCACCGTCACCCCCGTATACAGGCTGCCGTCGGCACACTGCAGCAGGTAGACCGCCCACTGCGGCACCATTGTCAGCGACTCTGCCAGCAACGCATCCTCGCCAGGGGGAATAAGGTCATAACGAAAAACTCCTGGACGCCGGTTGTACCCCAATCAGCCAATGGTATCATTGCGCCTTCAACGCAAGGGGCCGATCCACGGCGTCCAGCCAGAGACAGCCCCGCCAACTGGAGCAAACAATGAACCAAAACATCGTACACGTGAGCGATGCAAGTTTTGACGCCGATGTTCTCAACGCAGACCTTCCGGTACTGGTCGATTTCTGGGCAGAGTGGTGCGGCCCCTGCAAGATGATCGCGCCCGTGCTGGACGAAATTGCCACGGAGTACGCCGGCAAACTTAAAGTCTGCAAGGTAGATGTGGACGCGAACCCCGACATTCCGCCGAAGTTCGGTATCCGCGGCATACCTACGCTGATCCTGTTCAAGGGCGGCAGCGCAGAGGCGACCAAGGTGGGCGCGCTGTCCAAGAGCCAGCTCGTCGACTTCATCAAGGAAGTGATCTGAGCATTCCCCCGGCCGGGCGCACCCAGCGCCCGGTCGCGGCCACGGGGGCCATCCGGACGGAGCCTGCGAGAATCGGCAGCTGCGCCAAAAAGCGGTAGACGCCCCCCTCCCGCCGTGCTACATTCCGAAACGTTGCACGGCCCCGTGCCGCAATAAAAACTCTGCCACCCAAACGTTTTAACGCTGCATTCACGTCGCCCTGATCGGCATTCCCGGTCACTACGTCCGTCTGCATTGCACTTCTTCCTCGAACAACAACTCAGCACTCTTCTATGAATCTAACTGACCTCAAGACCAAGTCCACGCAGGAACTGATTGATATTGCGAAGGAGATCGGCCTCGAAAACATGGCCCGGTCCCGCAAGCAGGACATCATTTTCGCCATTCTCAAGCGCCACGCCAAAAGCGGCGAGGACATCTATGGCGACGGCGTCCTGGAAATCCTGCAGGACGGTTTCGGTTTCCTGCGCTCGGCGGACAGCTCCTACCTGGCGGGCCCCGACGATATCTACGTGTCACCCAGCCAGATCCGCCGCTTCAACCTGCGCACCGGCGACACCATCTCCGGCAAGATCCGCCCACCAAAGGACAGCGAGCGCTACTTCGCCCTGCTCAAGGTCGGCGACATCAACTTCAACAAGCCCGAGAACGCCAAGCACAAAATCCTGTTCGAAAACCTGACACCGCTGTTCGCCGACAAGCGCCTGAAGCTGGAAAAGGGCAATGGCAGCACCGAGGATCTCATCGGCCGGGTCATAGACCTGGTGGCACCGATCGGCAAGGGCCAGCGCGGCCTGCTGGTGGCGCCGCCCAAGGCGGGCAAGACCGTCATCATGCAGAGCATCGCTCAGGCGATCCTGACCAACAACCCCGAGTGCTACATCATCGTGCTGCTGATTGATGAGCGCCCGGAGGAAGTGACCGACATGCAGCGCACCGTCGGCGTACGCGGCGCTGAAGTCGTCGCCTCTACCTTCGACGAGCCCCCCTCGCGCCATGTGCAGGTTGCCGACATGGTGATCGAGAAAGCCAAGCGCCTGGTCGAGCACAAGCGCGACGTGGTGATCCTGCTGGACTCCATCACCCGCCTGGCCCGCGCCTACAATACCGTGGTGCCAAGCTCGGGCAAGGTACTGACCGGGGGCGTCGACGCCCATGCCCTGGAGCGCCCCAAGCGCTTTTTCGGCGCCGCGCGGAATATCGAGGAAGGCGGCAGCCTGTCCATCATCGCCACCGCCCTGGTGGACACCGGCTCCAAAATGGACGAAGTGATCTACGAGGAGTTCAAGGGCACCGGCAACATGGAACTGCACCTGGACCGCAAGATTGCGGAGAAACGCGTCTACCCGGCCATCAATATCCGCCGCTCCGGCACCCGGCGCGAGGAACTGTTGACCGCCGAAGACGAACTGCAGCGTATGTGGATCCTGCGCAAGCTGCTGCACAGTATGGAAGACGGCCCCGCCATCGAGTTCCTGCTGGACAAGCTCAAGGACACCAAGACCAACGAAGAATTCTTCATGTCCATGAAACGCAAATAGAAACTGCCCCGACGCTGCGGATACCGGCGCTGCCGGTGCCCGCAGCGCGCTATACTGCTCCCTTGCCCGCTCCCTGAAGCAAGGACAGACCGTGAAGTACAAAGACCTCCGCGAATTCATTGCCGCCCTCGAACAGCGCGGTGAGCTGGTGCGCATCCGCCAGGAAATCGATCCCCACCTGGAAATGACCGAGATTGCCGACCGCACCCTGCGCGCCGGCGGCCCCGCCCTGCTGTTCGAAAACCCCAAAGGCAGCCGGATTCCGGTACTGGCCAACCTGTTCGGCACCCAGACCCGGGTGGCGCTGGGCATGGGCGCGGCAGATGTGACCGCGCTGCGCGAGATCGGGGAAGTCCTCGCCTACCTGCGCCAGCCCGACCCGCCCAAGGGCCTGCGGGACGCCTGGGACAAGGCGCCGCTGCTGAAGCAGGTGATGAACATGGGGCCGAAACTGGTGCGCAATGCACCCTGCCAGTACCACGCCCGCAGCGGTGACGAAGTCGACCTGTACCAGCTGCCGATCCAGACCTGCTGGCCCGGCGACGCGGGGCCGCTGGTCACCTGGCCGCTGGTGATTACCCGCGGTCCCAACAAGAACCGGCAGAACCTCGGCATCTACCGCATGCAGCTGATTGGCCGCAACAAGCTGATCCTGCGCTGGCTGTCACACCGGGGCGGTGCCCTGGACTACCGTGACTGGCAGTTGCAGAACCCGGGCAAGCGCTACCCGGTGGCTATCGCCCTGGGCGCGGACCCGGCCACCACCCTGGGCGCGGTCACCCCGGTACCGGACAGCCTGTCGGAATACGCATTCGCCGGCCTGCTGCGGGGCAGCAAGACCGAGCTCACCGAGTGCTACACCCAGGGCTGCCGGGACCACGGGCTGCAGGTTCCGGCGACGGCGGAATTCATTCTCGAGGGCTACCTGGAACCCGGGGAGATGGCGGACGAAGGCCCCTTTGGCGACCACACCGGCTATTACAATGAGGTCGAGCGCTTCCCGGTCTTCACCGTGGAGGCCATCACCCACCGGGAAGACCCGATCTACCACAGCACCTATACGGGCCGGCCACCGGATGAGCCAGCCATCCTCGGCCTGGCGCTGAACGAGGTATTCGTGCCCATCCTGCAGAAACAATTCCCTGAAATCGTGGACTTCTACCTGCCACCGGAGGGCTGTTCCTACCGCCTGGCCATCGTCACCATGCGCAAGGAATACCCGGGCCATGCCAAGCGGGTGATGCTCGGAGTCTGGTCCTTCCTGCGCCAGTTCATGTATACCAAGTTCGTCATTGTGACCGATGAAGACATCAACGCACGCGACTGGCAGGACGTCATCTGGGCCATGACCACCCGCATGGACCCGCAGCGCGACAGCGTATTCATAGAAAACACGCCGATTGATTACCTGGATTTCGCCTCACCTGTTGCCGGGCTGGGATCCAAGGTCGGCTTCGATGCCACCAATAAGTGGCCCGGGGAAACCAGCCGCGAGTGGGGCACCCCGATCGCCATGAGCGAGAACGTGAAGGCGCGGGTCGACGCCCTGTGGGACGAGCTGGGGATTACTGCCCAATAGCGCAGCGCTCGCCTAAGCGTGCTCGGCGCTTCGCTCCGGCAACGGCAGCTGCGGCAGGTTCTTCTCCCGCAGTAAAAGCCCTTCGCGGAAAGCGGTGGCACTGGCCCGCTCCTCACCCAGGGCCGCCAGCAGACGTCCCAGCTCGGCGCACACCTCGGGACTGCGGCGCTGCTTGTAGCTCGCTTCGAAATAGTTCCGGGCCTTGCCCCACAATTGATGCCTGCAGGCGAGCCGCCCGAGACTCAACAGCAGCTGCGGGTCCCGCGGATAGGCCGCCAGCCAGGTTTCCGCCTGTGCCAGCTGGCGCCCGGGGTTGTCGAGCTCGACATAGCCATAGAGCCGGGCCAGCTCACTGTCCCAATCCTGCTTCAGCGCCCGCTGGATGGTCTTGTCGGCAGCGGCGTGGTCCCCTTCCCGAACCAGCAGTCCTACATAGAGCTGCAGCATGGCGCTGTCCTGGCGCAGACTGCGGGGCATGGTTTGCCAGCGCTGCTGCAGGTGGGATGACCCGGCGTCGCCGGCGGCATCCAGCGCAACGCTGGCCTGGAGCAGCTGGGTGTATACCTGCCGCTCCAGCTGCAGCAGTTCCTCCTCCGGCAGCACATGGTACTTGCGCAGCTCCGGCAACAGCTTCAGCAGCGCCTCCCAGTCCTCGAGCCCGAGATAGGCCGTGCTCAACAGCTTCAGTACATGGGGGTGTTTGCCAGCGTTGCGCCGGGCCCGTTCGAGCGTGGCAACTGCCTGCTCATACTGGTTGCCGCGCAGCTTGAGTTCTGCCTGCGTCAGCTCTACCGCGATACCGGCCTCCGAGTCGGACTTCTCGGCGGCGCCGAGATATTCCCGCATCCGGTCGTGGTCGCCCAGCTGGAAGCTGGCGCGGGCGGCAACCAGGTAATTCAACAGCGGCACCTCGCTGTGTTCCGCACCGCGCAGCAACTGGCGCCGCGCGGGCTCCCAGTTGCCTTCAATGAAGCTGATCAGGCCCCGGTGAGTTAGCCGCGACGCCTGCCGGGTCTTGCGCTGCCCCAGCCAGCCGGAGAACACCCGCTGACCCCTGAGCAGCTTGCGCAGCAGGGCGAATACCGCGTAGAGGACCAGCGTGGCTAGCACCAGCAGCACGATGCCCACCCAAAGGCTGGTTTCCACCGTGTAGTTTCCGTAGGCGATCAACACATAGCCCGGGTGGTTCTCGATCAGGGCGACCACAGCCACGCCCAGCAGCAGGGCGATGAGGGCCAGCAAAAGCAGTTTGCGCATGGCCTACTCGCCCTCGCTCCGTTGCAGACGCTGTTCCGTTACCGCGTCCAGCTCCCGCAGGGACCCGGAGATATCGGGCAACTCGACCGCGATCACCTGTGCCGCGAGATCATCCAGCTCGCGGGCCGCGGCCGCCGTGGCTGATTCATCGGCGAGATAGTACTCAGCAAGCCAGCGCCGGGCCCGCTGCAGGCTGGCGTGGTACAGCGGCTGGTTACCGGACAGCAGGGCCACCTGGGCCTGCTGCAACAGCATCACCAGATTCTGCCGCAGCAGGGCCTCCCACTGCGGGTCCACCAGCGCTTCCAGGGGCACATCCCGGCGCCGCACTGTGACATAGCGGGACAGGGTCGCCAGCGCTTCCTCGTAGCCCTGCCGCAAACGCTGCTGCCAATCCCCGGCCTCCCCGGCGGGCGGGCCGGCCTCGCGCTCGGGCAACTCGAAAATCACCAGCCCGGCCACCTGGTCAACAACCGCCGCCAGACGCAGGTAGAGCCCCTCGGTGTCTACCTCTGGCAGCGCGCGCAGGGCGGCGATATCTCCGGCCACGGCGCGCCGCACCGGGTGCAGGGAGACATCCTCCAGCTGCCGTAAAATAGTGTCGGCGCTCTGCAACAGGCCGCGGGCAGATACCGCGTCCCCCGCCATGATCAGGCGCTGGTTGGCCAGGCGCAGCAGATACTCGACTTCCGCCAACAGCCAGCTGTCCTGGTCGCCACCACTGAGCTTCGCCAGTTCGCTGCGCTGCTCGCCGAGCTGGGTCTCCAACGCCTGCAGGCGCCCGGTCTGCTCCTGCAGAACCTGGCGCTGCTGCTGCACCACTTGCCGCTGCTCCTGCACCAGAGGTTGCAGGCTGCCGAACTGCCGTTCCAGCGCCACCACCTCGGCGCGCAATCCGCTGACGTCAGCCCCGCTGGCAACCGGCGCGGCAGCCGGGCCGGGCCGATCATTTTCTTCCAGCGCAGCCAACCGCTGTAACAGATCGGTTTCGCGCTCCTGAGCCTGCCACAGCAGCCATGCCGCGCCTCCGCCGAGCACCAACACCAGCAGCAGGGCCAGCCAGGCGACCGCGGCACCGCCGCCGGACCTGCCGGCAGGTGCCCCGGCATCAGCGCTTGTCGCCGGGGCAGGTTCGCCAGCTGGCTGTGCGGCGGATACCGCCTCTTCCCGCTGTTCCGGCAGCGCCGGTTCTTTGTCTTCGCTCACTCACTCATCTCCGCTGCTGGCGACCCATTTTTCCAGGGCGCGAAGCATGGCCTGATCAGAGGCATTGTCCGCCACCAGGCAATGTCTGAAGCCCGCGGCTGCTGCGGAATCCGCCACCCGTGCGGAGGGCAGCAACAGCCACACATCCTGTAACTTAGAGGTTTCTGCCGGGGTAAGCAACGCCAACATATTGGCCAGCCCTTCCCCGCTGCTGAGCATGATCAGGCCAATGTTCCAACGCGCCACCGCCGCCGCAAACGCGCCGGGGGCCAGGGCGGGCGCCACGCGCCGGTAGCAGGCCAGGGTTTCCACCCGCGCACCGCGCGCTGCCAGTTCCCGTGCCAGCGCCTCGCGGCCTCCCTCGCCCTTGACCAGCAGCACCCGCTCACCGCTGCAATTGCGCAGACCGGGCAGCGCCAGCAGGCCCTCACTGGTCATGTCCGCACCGGGGGTTTGCGCCGCCACACCGAAAGCCGCCAGCGCCCGCGCAGTGCCCTCGCCCACCGCGTACCAATCGAGGCCGAGGGGCAGTTGCGGCCAGAAATTCTCGATGACCTCCATGCCGAAGCGAACCGCATTGCCGCTGATAAAGATAATGTGCTGGAACTCATCGAGCGCCAGTACCCGCGCACGCTCGACGGCCGGTAGCAGCGGCAGAGGCTCCAGCACCAGCAGCGGCAACTGGTGGGCGCCAAGCCCTCGCCTGGCGACGCCCTCGCAGAGGGCATCACCCTGGCCTGCCGGGCGGGTAACGAGCACTCCCCTAGCGGCCATACACCTCCGCCAGAATGGCACCGGCGCCCTGCGCCAGGAGGTCCTCGGCAACTGCAATCCCCAGAGCCTCGGCCTCCGCCACCGGAGCCCGGCCCTCTGCCCGCAGCAACAGGCTGCCATCGGGCTTACCCACCAGGCCCCGCAACCACAGTTCGCGGTCGCCAGCTTCCAGCTCGGCATAGCAGGCTATGGGCACCTGGCAGCCGCCTTCCAGGCGGCGGTTGAGCGCCCGCTCGGCGGTCACCCGCAGCGCTGTCGGCGCGTGGTGCAGGGCCTGCAGGAGTCCCAGCAGCTCGCTGTCGCCGCTGCGCAGCTCGATGCCCACCGCACCCTGGCCGCCGGCTGGCAGGGAGTCCGCCACAGCCATCCGCTGGCGGATGCGATCCGCCATTTCCAGGCGCAGCAGCCCCGCCGTGGCCAGCACTATCGCGTCGTACTCGCCGTCATCCAGTTTGCGCAGGCGGGTATTGACGTTGCCGCGCAGGAAGCGGATTTCCAGGTCCGGGCGCGCCGCCCGAAGCTGGCACTCCCGGCGCAGGCTGGAAGTACCCACCACACTGCCTTTGGGCAGGGCGGCAACGCTGTCGAACCGGTTGCTGACAAAGGCGTCCCGGGGATCCTCGCGCGCGCAAATCACGCCCAGGCAGAGGCCCTCCGGAAAGGTCATGGGCACATCTTTCATCGAGTGCACGGCGATATCCGCGCTGCCGTCCAGCAGTGCCGTTTCCAGTTCCTTGACGAACAGCCCCTTGCCGCCCACCTTTGCCAGCGGCACATCCAGCAGCTGGTCGCCGCGGGACGTCATGCCCAGCAGCTCTACCTGCAGGCCGGGGTGCGCCCGCTGCAGGGCGTCGCGGACAAACTCCGCCTGCCACAGCGCCAGCGGGCTCTCTCGGGTAGCGATGGTGATGGTGCGGGGCATGCGTATCGATTCCTCATCCGGGACCCGGAATCATAACAGCCCGGCCACGGTGCGGCGACCTCGTGCTAACCCCGCTGCAGCCGCGCCTTGACCTCTGCCAGGTGCCTGCGACTGACCTGGACCCTGGCGGGCACGCTCTCCAGTTCCACCCACCAGGTTCCGTCTGCTTCCCGGCGCAGGCGCTGGATATGGGCAAGTGCCACCAGCGCGTTGCGATGCACGCGGAGAAAGTCGGCTGCCAGCTCCCGCTCCAGGTCCTTGAGGGAATCCGGCAGCAACAGCTCCCGATCGGGGGCGACCGCGGTGACGTACTTCTGCTCGGCAAGAAAACAGCGCACCTCGGCTATCGGCAGCGTCTCCAGCCCCCGGTGGCCCTGGCTGCTGACCTGGGTGCGCCCCGGCGCATCGCCGCCCGTGAGGGCTGCCAGCTGCACCCGGTTTACCCGCCCCGCGCTGGCCAGGGCGCGGGCCAGGTCCGCCTCCCGCACCGGTTTCAGGAGATAGGCGACAGCCTGGTGCTGCAGGGCTTCCAGGGCATACTCGTCATAGGCGGTGCAGAAGACTATCGCCGGCGGCTGCGGCAAGCGGTCCAGCTCCGCCGCAACCGCCATCCCGTCCATGCCCGGCATGCGGATGTCCAGCAGCAGCAGGGAGGGCTCCTCCCGCGCCAACACCGCCAGCGCTTCGTCACCGGACCCGGCTTCCAGCACCACCGCATCCGGACGCAGTTTCTGCAGCAGGCGCTGCAGGCGCTGACGGGCCAGAGGCTCATCGTCGACCAGCAGAATCTTCAAGGCTGGGCCTCCAGTGGATAGCGCAGCTCCACCCGGAAACGGCCCTGGGCGGGCACGCGCCGCAGGCTGGCATCATCGCCGAACAGGGCCTGCAGGCGCTGCTCAATATTGTTCAACGCCATGTTTTCTCCCCGGCTGATACCGGGGCGTTCCGGCACCGGGTTCTCCACCGCCGCCACCAGTTCGCCTCCCTGCCTCGCCAGGTGTACGCTGACTGTCCCGCCCCCGGGCAACAGCGACACACCGTGGTAGACCGCATTCTCCACCAACGGCTGCAGCACCAGGCCGGGCATCGGCAGCCCGGCCAGCCCCTCCTCTATCTGCCAGTCCAGGCGCAGGCGCTCACCCAGCCGCAGCTGCTCAATGCCCAGGTAGAGCTGGCACAGCCGCAGTTCGTCGGCCACTGTGGCATCCACCCCGGATTGCCGCAGGCTGGCCCGGAACAATTCCGCCAGATCCTCCACCGCTTCCTCGGCGCGCTCCGGGTGCGAGGCAATCAGGCTGGCAATGCTGTTCAGGGTATTGAAAAGAAAGTGCGGGCGGATGCGGGTCTGCATGGCATCCAGCCGCGCCTGCAGCTCGGAACGTTCGCGCAGGGCGAGCTGTTGCTGGAGATAAAAGTAGCGCAGGGCGATACCTGCCACCAGCCCCGCCACCAGCAGGTTGCGCAGCAGCCACCAGTGGCGATCCCCGGGGCCCAGCCACTGCGCAAAGAAGCCCAGCACCAGCTGGCTGGACAGCGCCGTGACCAGCAGCACCAGCAGGATGCTGCCGGCGGCGGCGACAAACAGGCTGCGGCGGGCAAACCAGCTGCGCAGGGCGCACAGCAGGACCGCGCTGAACAATACCAGCCACTGTACCAGCAGTGAGCCCGAGGCAAACACCGCCCAGTCGAAGGACGGCAAGCGGCTGACGACCAGAGTATGGATCAACACCACCAGCTCAGACAGCAGCACCAGGAAAAACACCGAGCGCGGCGCGCAGAGGTCGGGAATAAAGAACTCGCCGGAAGCTCGCGCGCTCGCGGCCGCTGCCTGCTGTTCCTTCGCATCCCCCATCTGCACGATCCCCGCGTTCCCCGGTGGTATACTTGCACCCTTGCGCGGCGGGAACAAGCGCAAGCCAGACCGCAACCGCCTGCCACCGGGCCACTGACAAGCGAAAGGACAGCATGAGCAAGCACACGGATACCAGCAAATTGTGGGGCGGGCGCTTCACCGAAGCCACCGACCAGTTCGTCCAGCGTTTCACTGCCTCGGTGCAGTTCGACCAGCGCATGGCGGACGAAGACATTCGCGGCTCCCTGGCCCACGCCGATATGCTCTGTGCCGTGGGAGTCCTCAGCGAGGAGGAGCGCGAGCAGATTCACCAGGGTCTGGGCCAGGTCCGCGAGGAGATCGCCAGCGGCCAGTTCCAGTGGTCGGTGGAGCTGGAAGACGTGCACATGAACATCGAGTCGCGATTGACCCAGCTGATCGGCAACACCGGCAAGAAACTGCACACCGGGCGCTCGCGCAACGACCAGTGCGCGACCGATATCCGCCTGCACCTGCGCAGCGCCATCGACCTCATTGGTGCCGAACTGACCCGCCTGCAGCGCGGCACCATTGCCCTGGCCGCATCCCACTGCGACACCATCATGCCCGGCTTCACGCACCTGCAGACCGCCCAGCCGGTGGTGTTCGGTCACCACCTGCTGGCCTGGAACGAAATGCTGGAACGGGACTACGGCCGCCTGATGGACTGCCGCGTACGGCTCAACCAGTCACCACTGGGGGCCGCGGCGCTGGCCGGCACCACCTACCCCATCGACCGGGAAATGACAGCGAGGGCACTGGAATTCGACCGGCCCACGGAGAACTCCCTGGACTCCGTATCCGATCGCGACTTCGCCATTGAATTCTGCGCCTTCGCCGCGCTGCTGATGACCCACCTGTCGCGGATTTCGGAAGAGCTGGTGCTGTGGACTTCGGCCCAGTTCAATTTCATCGAACTGCCGGACCGCTTCTGCACCGGGTCTTCCATCATGCCGCAGAAGAAGAACCCCGACGTGCCGGAGCTGGTGCGCGGCAAGGTGGGCAGGGTCAACGGTCACCTGGTGGCCCTGCTCACCCTGATGAAAAGCCAGCCGCTGGCTTACAACAAGGATAACCAGGAAGACAAGGAACCCCTGTTTGACACCATCGACACCGTGCTCGGCAGCCTGCGGGCCTTTGCCGACATGGTGCCGGCCATCCGCCCGAAAGCGGCGCCGATGCGAGAGGCGGCGCGGCGCGGCTTCTCCACCGCCACTGACCTGGCCGACTATCTGGTGCGCAAGGGCCTGCCGTTCCGCGATGCCCATGAAGTGGTCGGCAAGGCCGTGGCCCACGGAGTCGCCACCAGCACCGACCTCGCCGACATGAGCCTGGAAACACTGCAGGGATTCAGCGGCGATATCGGCGCCGACATCTTCGAGGTCCTGACCCTGGAAGGTTCAGTGGCCGCGCGCGACCATCTGGGAGGTACCGCGCCGCGGCAGGTCGCCGCCGCGGCCGAGCGTGCGCTGGCCCGGTTAAGCACTCGCCCCTAGCGCGGACGGTAGCGCAAACTGGCCTGGAAGGTGACGTCCGGCGCGGTTTCCACCCGGACATCCTCGACAAAGCCCAGATCCAGAGCCCAGTCCTCGCTGAACCGCCAGCGCGCGCCGGCGGTCAACAGCAAAGCGGTTTCGCCCAGCGCGGTGAGGTCGCTGTCCAGAGGTGCGCTGTGGCTGTCGAGCTGCAGCAGCAGGGACAGGGCATCACGCCAGGCCCAAACCACCCCCACACCGGCAAACCAAAGATCCCGCTGCTGGACGGCTCCCGGCAGGTCGTAGCGACCCGCGCGCAAGTAGCCCGCCTGACCCTGCCAACTGAGACGGCTGCCGGGAGCGGCGTGGCCGGCGCGCAACACCAGAAACCCATCTTCCGCCCCGCTGCCGAGAAAATCCCGCTCCCTGCCGGTGGCGAACTTGTAACCGGCACCGGCGCTCAACTGCCAGCGGTCGTCGCGGTACAGGGTCCGGTGCAGGGCCAGGGTGATATCGCCGATACCGCCGGAGGAATCCTGCAACTCGAAGTCACCAGCGGCTGACGCGTAGCGATAATTCAGGCGGTCCCGGGGCACCTGTTTGCGGCCGCCATCCGGCATACCCCAGAGGTCATGCCAGCCGTCGATCAGGCTGTCCAGGGAGCCGCCGTCATGGGTCTGCACCGGCAGTTCCAGTTGCAGCTCCCAGTCTTCGGCAAGGCCATAGCGAAAGTCGAAAGCCAGGCGCCAGGTTTCGCCGTCCAGCACCACCGCCTCGCGGCCGTTGCTGTCCACGGCGAAGTGGCTGGCGATGGCCATGTGCGTGGCAAACTGCAAGCTGCCGGGGTCGGCCAGTTGCGCCGCCCGCGGCGAGGGCAGCCCGAGCAGCCCCGCCACCGGGCTCAGGTTTTTCACATACAGCGGATCCGCGGCAAGGACGGCCTGTGGCAGGGCCAGCATGCTCCCGGCAAGCCCAATCACCAGACTCCGGTAGTTGCACATGGGTACTTCCCCAACAGTTTCCTGCCGCGATAGTACACCGCCGGGGTGACAGATTCTGCCGGGGAATCAGGTATACTGCGCCTTTTTCCCAGCCGGACTCAGCTTTCATGCGCAACCTGTTGCCCTCCACTGCTTTCGCCCTGGCGCTGCTGGCCCTGTCAGGCTGCGGCCAGACAGGGCCCCTGCAGTTGCCACCCCGGGAGCCAGCACCCCCAGCGGCGGAGCCACAGCCGCCAGCGGGCGACACAGAGGTTGCCCCAGCGACAGCACCGGCCAGTAACGGATAATCCCGACCATGAGCAGCTTTCATTATCGCGACGGTGTCCTGCACGCCGAGCAGGTCAGCGTCGATGACATCGCCGCGCAGTTCGGCACACCCTGCTACGTCTATTCCCGGGCCGCCCTGGAGGCGGCGTTCCGCGCCTACCAGGACGCGCTGGCGGACTGGCCCCACCTGATCTGCTACGCGGTCAAGGCCAACTCCAATATCGCGGTGCTGGATGTGCTGGCGCGCCTGGGAGCGGGCTTCGACATTGTCTCGGTGGGCGAGCTGGAACGAGTGGTGGCCGCGGGCGGGGATCCGGCTAAAACCGTGTTTTCCGGCGTCGCCAAAACCCCGGCGGAAATGGCGCGGGCACTGGAACTGGGCATCCACTGCTTTAACGTGGAGTCCGCGGCCGAACTGGAGGTACTCAACCGCGTCGCCGGCAGCATGGACCGGCTGGCGCCGGTGTCCATCCGCGTGAACCCGGATGTCGACGCCCGCACCCATCCCTATATCTCCACCGGCCTGCGGGAAAACAAGTTCGGCCTGGGCGTGGCGGAGGCCCTGCCCCTGTACCGTCGCGCCGCCGCCCTGCCACACCTCGACGTGCAGGGGCTAGACTGTCACATCGGTTCCCAGCTGACCGAGCTGAGCCCCTTTATCGACGCCCTGCGGCGCCTGCTGGTGCTGGTGGACGAACTCGCCGCGGAGGGCATTGCCATCCGCCACCTGGACCTGGGTGGCGGGCTCGGGGTGCGCTACCGCGACGAGCAGCCGCCGGCGATCGGCGACTATATCGCGGCCATCCGTGCCGAGTTGGGCGAGCGGCAGCTGCCGCTGGTATTTGAGCCGGGTCGCTCCATCTGTGCCAATGCCGGCCTGCTGCTGACCAGGGTGGAATACCTGAAGCAGACCACGGAACACCACTTCGCGCTGGTGGACGCAGGCATGAACGACATGATCCGCCCAGCCCTGTACCAGGCCTGGCTGGACATCCAGCCCAGCCACCCGGCCACGGAAGGAGTCTCGGCGCTGTGGGACATCGTCGGGCCGGTGTGCGAGACCGGCGACTTCCTCGGCAAGCAGCGGCAGCTGACCCTGGCCCAGGGCTCACTGCTGGCAGTCTTTGGCGCCGGTGCCTACGGCTTCAGCATGAGCTCCAACTACAACAGTCGGCCCCGCGCCGCCGAAGTGATGGTGGACGGCACCGCCATGCACGAGGTAAGGGCACGGGAAACCGTAGCCGAACTGCTGCGGCTGGAAAGCCGCCTGCCGGCCTGAGCAGGTGGCGCTGACATGCTGCTGAAGTTCACCAAAATGCACGGCGCGGGCAATGACTTCGTGGTCATCGACCTGATCAGCCAGCGCTACCGGCCACGGGAACAGGACATCCGCATGCTCGCGGACCGCCACTTCGGCATCGGCTGTGACCAGGTTCTGCTGGTCGAGGCTCCGGACAGCCCGGATGTGGATTTTCGCTACCGGATTTTCAACGCCGACGGCAGTGAAGTGGAAAACTGCGGTAACGGTGCCCGCTGTTTTGCCCGCTTCGTGCGCGACAAGCAGCTCACCGGCAAGCGCATTATCCGGGTGCAGACCGCGGGCGGCATACTGGAGCTTCGGGTGCGGGACAAGCACCGGGTCGAGGTCGACATGGGCATACCGGTGTTTGCCCCGGCTGACATCCCTTTCGCCGCCGCGGAGCTGGCAGACCATTACGCCCTCGCCGTCGACGGCCAGCGCCTCGAGATCGGCGCCCTGTCCATGGGCAACCCCCACGCGGTGCTGCGGGTGGATGACGTGGACACCGCGCCCGTCGCCACAATCGGGCCCGCGCTGGAGCGCCACCCGGATTTTCCGCAGCGGGTCAATGCCGGTTTCATGCAGGTGATGTCCGACCGCGAAATCCGCCTGCGCGTGTATGAGCGGGGCGCGGGCGAGACCCTCGCCTGCGGCACCGGAGCCTGTGCCGCAGCCGTGTACGGCATGCTGCGCGGCTGGCTGCGGGATACCGTGACAGTGCAGCTGCCCGGCGGTAAGCTTGAGATCAGCTGGGCCGGAGCAGGCCGACCGGTCATCATGACCGGACCCACTGCCGTAGTGTTTGAAGGCAGCATCAAGATCTGACGCCGCGGTGCGGCAGCAATTACGGAGAGAGACAGACCATGCCAGCCAAAAAGGAACCGGCAGTCACCGTGGCCAGCCCCGAACTCAACGATGAATCCGTGCGGGATTACCTGAAACAACACAGCGACTTTCTCCAGCGCCATCCCGACATGCTGGATTTCCTGCATGTATCGCACGCATCGGGTAGCGCGGTGTCGCTGGTGGAAAAGCAGGTTACCGTATTGCGGGAGCGCAATATCGAGATGCGCCAGCGCCTCAACGCGCTCACTGCCAATGCCCGCCACAACGACAAGCTCTACGAGCAGACCCGGCGCCTGGTGCTGGCGCTGCTGGACGCAGAGTCGCTGCCGGAGCTCTGTGGCACCTTTACCCGGGCCATGCACGAAGACTTCGAGGTCGAACACGCCAGCATCATCCTGTTCGGAGACCGGCACAAGGCCCCCGCGGGGGTGCGGATCGAGAGCGGCGAGCGCGCGCGCATCGAAATCGGCGCCCTGCTCCGCGGCCGCAAGGCCCTGTGCGGCCCGCTGCGCACCGAGGAACTTAACTATCTGTTTCCCGAGGCCGGCGCGGTCGGCTCCGCCGCCGTCATGCCGCTGCTCAACGGCGAGGAAGTCGGCGTCATCGCGGTCGGCAGTTCCGATGCCCACCGCTACAGCAGCAGCATGGGCACCCTGTTCCTGCAGCATATCGCCGAGGTCCTGGTGCGCCTGCTCCCACGCCTCGGTGTCGGCCCGGGCAGCTGATGCCCGCCGCCGCCACGCCCCTGGCGGACGCCAGCGTCGCCTATATCAATTACCTGCGCGACGTGCGGCAGCTCTCCCCGCACACGATCAGCAACTACCAGCGGGACCTCCAGTCGCTGGTGGCTTACTGCGCTGTGCGCCAACGCGAAGACGCCGGCGCTGTGCACGAGGCCGATATTCGCAGCTGGGTGAGCCAGCTGCACCGGCACGGACTGGCCGGCAGCAGCATTCAGCGCGCGCTGTCCGCGGCGCGCTCGTTCTTCCGCTACCTGGGGCGGGAACAGGGGCACAGCCGGAACCCCGCCGCGGCGGTACAGGCACCGCGCCAGCCCCGGCGCCTGCCCAAGACCCTGGACGCAGACCAGGTCAACAAATACCTGCAGTTTGCCGGCGATGACCCCATGGCCCTGCGCGACAGCGCGATTGCCGAGCTGTTCTACTCCTCCGGTCTGCGCCTGGCGGAACTGGTGGCAATCAACCTGGACGACATTGACTCCCAGGCGCACCTGGTAACCGTGACCGGCAAGGGCCGCAAGACCCGCACCATTCCGGTTGGCTCGGTGGCCCTGGAGGCCATCAGCCGCTGGCTGGCGGTGCGCCCACCCAGCAGCGACCCGGCCCTGTTTACCAGCAATCGCGGCCAGCGTATCAGCGTGCGCAACGTGCAGGCCCGGCTGAAGCTGCAGGGTCGTCGCGCGGGCATGTACCAGGACGTGCACCCGCACATGCTGCGCCACTCCTTCGCCAGCCACATGCTGGAGTCCAGCGGCGACCTGCGCGCGGTACAGGAGCTGCTGGGGCACGCCAACATCGCTACCACCCAGATCTACACCCATCTGGACTTCCAGCACCTCGCCAAGGTCTACGATGCGGCCCATCCGCGGGCCCGGCGGCGCAAGCCGAAGGCGGATTGAGGCCGTGAAGATCGCCGTCATCACCTTCGACCTCGACAACACGCTCTGGGATGTGGAACCCGCCCTGCTGCGGGCCGAGCAGGCCCAGCGCGACTGGCTGCTCCAGTATCGCCCGGGTTGCATCGAGCACCACGATCACGACAGCCTGTGGGAATTCAAAAAGCGTGTCTGGCAGGGCCACCCCGAACTCGCTCACCACGTCAGCCAGATGCGCATCCGCATGCTCTACGAACTGCAGCGGGCAGCGGGCTATAACGATGCAGACTGTGAGCGCGGCGCCATTGCCGCTTTCGCCGCCTTCCTGGAAGAGCGACACAAGGTGGAGCTGTACGAGGAAGCGCTGGAGGTACTGAGGGAATTGGCTGGACACTACCGGCTGGGCGCCCTGACCAACGGCAATGCCGACATCTACAAGACCGATGCCGGGGAGTATTTCGACTTCGCCTTTCTGGCCGAAGAGATCGGGGCCAGCAAGCCGGCGCCGGACATGTTCCAGGCGGCGTTGGCGCAGACCGGGGTGCAGCCCGGCCAGATCGTGCATGTCGGGGACAATCCTGAACACGATATTCTCGGCGCCAGCCGGGTTGGCATGCGCACGGTCTGGGTCAACCTGCAGGGCGCCACCTGGGATCAGCAGGGCCTGCTGCCGGACGCCGAGATACAGACCCTGCGCAAGCTGCCGGATGCCATCCGCCGCATTGACCACACCGGGCGCTGAACCCGGCGCCGATTACCGCTCTGGCAGTATCAGATGGCTTCTTCGCCGGTCTCGCCGGTGCGGATGCGGATCACCTGCTCCATCTCGGTCACAAAAATCTTGCCGTCGCCGATCTTGCCGGTATTGGCGGCCTTGATGATGGCTTCGATCGTGGCATCGAGATGGCTCTCGCCGACGGCGATCTCCAGCTTCAGCTTGGGCAGGAAATCGACCACGTATTCAGCGCCCCGGTAGAGCTCGGTGTGACCGCGCTGGCGCCCGAAGCCCTTGACCTCGGTCACGGTGATACCCTGCACCCCGATATCCGAGAGGGCGGCGCGAACATCATCCATTTTGAAGGGTTTGATAATTGCGGTGACCAGTTTCATGGCGGTGCTCCGGCGCGTTCAACGAAGCAGCCATTATGGAAGGCGGGCGCAGAATCGCAAGGGGTGGGCACAAAAAAGGGGGCCCGAAGGCCCCCAAAGCACGCATTGCATCAATGCGCCCGCAAGACTGGAACTATTTCTGGGAAACAAACTCCGGGTAGGCTTCCATCCCGCACTCGGACAGATCCACCCCTTCGTACTCCTCTTCCTCGCTGACCCGGATACCCATGACGGCCTTGAGGATTGCCCAGGTAATCAGGCTGGCGCCAAAGACCCAGATAAAGATCACCAGGGTGCCGACCAGCTGGCCCATGAAGGTGGCGTCGGGGTCGGACAGCAGTACCGCGAAGATGCCCCAGATACCGACCACGCCGTGGACAGAGATGGCGCCGACCGGATCGTCGATCTTGATCTTGTCCATGGCCACGATGCTGCCCACCACGATGATGCCGCCGATGGCGCCGATGATCATCGCCAGCAGGGGCGAGGGATCAGCAGGCTCGGCCGTAATGGCGACCAGGCCGGCGAGCGCGCCGTTCAGGGCCATGGTCAGGTCTGCCTTGCCGAACACGAGGCGCGACAGCAGCAGGGCCGCGATCAGGCCGCCCGCAGCAGCAGCGTTGGTGTTCAGGAACACGTTGGCCACTTCGTTGGCTACCGCGATGCCGCCCAGTTTCAGGGTGGAGCCGCCGTTGAAGCCGAACCAGCCCATCCACAGGATAAAGGTACCCAGGGTTGCCAGCGGCATGTTGGCGCCGGGAATGGCACGGACAGAACCGTCAGCGGCATACTTGCCTTTGCGCGCGCCGAGCAGCAGGACGCCTGCCAGGGCCGCCGCCGCACCAGCAAGGTGCACAATACCGGAGCCGGCGTAGTCGCTGTAGCTCAGTTCACCGATGAACGGCACTGCCTTGCCACCCCAGGTCCAGCCGCCCTCGATCGGGTAGATGAAACCGGTCATGACTACGGCGAAGGCCAGGAAGGCCCACAACTTCATCCGCTCTGCCACGGCACCGGACACGATGGACATGGCGGTGGCGACAAACACCACCTGGAAGAAGAAGTCGGAAGCACCCGAGTACACCGAGTCGCCGCCAAAGCCGGCTTCAGCGGAGTCCGCCAGCACCGCGGCCACGGCCACGTCATCCATTTGGGCAACCGTGGTCACACCGGACAGGAAGAAGCCCCCGTCGTACATGAAGTGGTAGCCGCAGATCAGGTACATGGTGCAGGCCACCGCGTACAGGGCCACGTTCTTGGTCAGGATTTCAGTGGTATTCTTGGCGCGAACGAGGCCTGCCTCCAGCATTGCGAAGCCTGCCGCCATCCACATTACCAGCGCGCCGCACACCAGGAAGTAAAAGGTGTCCATCGCATACTGTAATTCAAAAATCTGGTTTTCCATGGGATTCACTCTCGTTGGTTAGTCGCGTGGGTTCAGATGGCGTCTTCGCCGGTTTCGCCGGTACGAATCCGTATCACCTGCTCCAGAGCGGACACAAAAACCTTGCCGTCACCGATCTTGCCGGTGTTGGCAGCCTTGGTGATGGCCTCAATGGTTTTTTCCGCCAGGGCCTCGGCAACGGCCACCTCGATCTTGACCTTGGGAAGGAAGTCGACAACGTACTCGGCGCCACGATACAACTCGGTGTGGCCTTTCTGGCGACCGAAGCCCTTGACCTCGGTCACAGTGATGCCCTGCACACCTATCTCAGAGAGCGCCTCGCGTACATCGTCCAATTTGAATGGCTTGACGATAGCCGTGATCAGTTTCATGCAAATCTCCTGGTTTCAACAGGGCGCCCCGCAGGGCGCCAGTGGGGTTCAGTCCCGGCGGCTCAGAAGCTCTTCGAGATGGAGAACACGACGCGATCATCGGCGGCATCGCTATCGTCGAGATCGGTGCCGATCAGGGCGAGTGCGAAGTCCAGTTCGTAGGCGCTGTAGCCGAAGGTGACGCCGTAATCCATGTAGGTGTCTTCGCCTTCTTCCCAGAAATCGTCCTGGTCAGTGTCGGTGAAACCGATGTTGAAGCCGACACTGAACTCCTCGGTAAGGCTCATGGAGTAGCCGGCAGAGTAGTAGATATAGGTGGGGCCGCCGTCGCCGAACTCATCGGAGTAGTTCACACCGAAACTGAAGTCCGAGTAGCTGAAGCCCAGCGCGAATTCCAGATAGTCGAACTCTGGCTCGTTCTCGTAGTCGTAGTAAATGAAGCCGAAGTCGTAGCCGAAGCCACCGGCGGTTTCACCGGCAAAGCCGCCGTAGTAGTCCATCTCGGTGGACGCATCGCCACCGAAGTTGATGTTGGAGCCCCAGATGCCCGCGTACAGCCCGGACTCACCGGACCAGTCGAAGCCACCCTGGATGGCTCCGCGCTCGCCGGTCTGGGAGATACCGCGGAAGGTGTAATCCGTGGCCAGGGTGACGTTGGCGCTGATTTCCGCCTGGGCGGAAGCGGCACCCAACAACAGGGCAGCGGTGATGGAAGCGGGAAGCAGTTTCTTGTGCAACATGTTGTGATTCTCCTTGGGTTGGCGTTCGGGAGTCGCAGGTCTTGGCCCGGTGACTTCCGTGACACGTTTGTCACATTCGCAACTGAGCTTCTGCAGACCCTGTGCCAACAGGATTAAAGTCTTTATAAAACAGTTTGTTATAAAATAAATCCGGCATCGCGGGGCGATCCCCGAGCCGTGGGAGAGCATCTGCGGTGCACCATAGTAGTGCGGCGCTTGATATTGGTGCGCAGCGATGATCTGTGCTCGGCCAGCCAATTGCACTACACTGCAGCCGCTAACATTGTGGAAAGAGACGCCCTGTCATGGCCCTGAAACCCCCACCGCTGGGCGACATCCTGCAACAGATGAACGCACTGGCCGCAGGCTCCGGACTCCGCGCAGATGTGGACAAGGGTGTGCGCGCGTTGGCGCAGTCCGCACTGGGCAAACTGGATGTGGTGAGCCGGGAAGAATTCGACGCCCAGGCGGCCATCCTCGCCCGCACCCGGACACGGGTCGCGCAACTGGAGGCGGAACTGGAAGCACTGACCAAGGAATTTGAGGCCCTGCAAGCGAGGAACTAACATCCCCGGGGGGCATGCTCAAGGATGAGCCATGGAACTGTCTGTCATCTTCAGCCGCGCGGCGGTGGGTATCGCCTCACCCCCGGTGCAGGTGGAAGCCCACCTCGCCAATGGTCTGCCCTCGTTCAGCATCGTCGGCCTGCCGGAAACCGCGGTACGCGAAAGCCGCGATCGCGTGCGCTGCGCCCTGCAGAACTCCCACTTCGAGTTCCCCGACCGACGCATAACCGTGAACCTCGCGCCGGCGGACCTGCCCAAGGAGGGCGGCCGCTTTGATCTCCCCATCGCCCTCGGCATCCTGGCCGCCTCCGGCCAGCTCCCGAGCACCGACCTTGCCCGCTACGAGTTCGTGGGCGAACTCGCGCTCGGCGGCACTATCCGCCCCATTCCCGGCATCGTTCCCGCAGCCCAGGCCTGCACCAGTGCGGGGCGCACACTGGTCACGCCAGCTGACAACGCCGCCCTGGCCGCTGTCGTTCCCGACAGCAGGATCATTGGCGCAGAGGACCTGCTGACGCTGTGCGCGCACCTGAACGGCCGTCAGCCCCTGGCGCCCACGGTAGCCAGCGCCACAGCACACACCCTGCCGCGCTATCCAGACCTGGCGGACGTCGCGGGCCAGGACCTGGCGCGGCGCGCCCTGGAAATTGCCGCCAGCGGCGGCCACAACCTGCTGCTCTGCGGCCCACCCGGCACCGGCAAAACCCTGCTCGCCAGTCGCCTGCCCGGCATCCTGCCGCCACCGGACCCGGATGAGGCACTGACCTGCGCCGCGCTGCACAGTTTCTACGACAGCACCAGCCTGGAGCATTTGTGGCGTCGCCCCTTCCGCAATCCACACCACAGCGCCAGCGCTGCGGCCCTGGTCGGCGGCGGCGCCCGACCGCGACCCGGCGAAGCCAGCCTCGCCCACGGCGGGGTACTGTTCCTGGACGAATTGCCAGAATTCAGCCGCCAGGTGCTGGAAATGCTGCGGGAACCCATGGAAGCCGCCGCCATTACCCTGTCCCGTGCCAATCACAAATTCACCTACCCGGCCCGTTTCCAGCTGGTTGCCGCCATGAACCCCTGCCCCTGCGGGTTTAACGGCGACCCACAGCAACCCTGCCGCTGCACCCCGGACCAGATCCAGCGCTATCGGCAGCGCCTGTCGGGCCCACTGCTGGACCGGATTGACCTGCACGCGGACGTGCCGCGTATCGACGCCGCGACCCTGCTGCGCGAGCGAACGGCGGGGGAAAGTTCAGCGGCGGTAAGGGCGCGGGTCGTTGCCGCGCGGGCACATCAGCTGCAGCGGCAGGGCTGCACCAATGCCAGCCTGCCCGACGAGCGGTTTCGCGAGGTGTGCAGTCTGCAGCCGGCGGCGAGGCGCGAGCTCGAGCGGGCCGCCGACACCCTGCGCCTGTCCGGGCGCGGCCTGCACCGCAGCCTGCGGGTCGCCAGAACCCTGGCCGACATGGCCGGAGCCACCAGCATCGACCACAGCCACATCGCCGAGGCCCTGGCCTTCCGGCAGCAGGGCCCCAAGGCCTGAACCGCAGCGCTCAGTGCGCCGGCGCCACACCCATGAACTTGCTTTGCACGATGCGAAACCGGTTGCTGACGAAGGCGAGGTCCGCGAGGCAGGCATTGCCTGCAGGATTGAGCCCGGTGACGTGGAAATCCGAGTAGGCGGCGGCAAAGTTGATCGGCATGCCGGTCAGGTTACAGGCCACCGACGCACCGGCGGCGTGGTAGGCGTCCACCGCCCTGCCCAGGAACACCGGATCCGTGGAGTAGACATGGGAGGTGATGGCCCCGCAATCGCGGGCATTGCCGGTGGCGTCCTCCAGGCAGGACTCCGCGCTGTCGTTGGCGATGATAAAGGAGACCGGACCAAAGACTTCCTGCCGGTACCAGTCCCGATCCGCTGCGGTCGCCGCAATCACCAGCGGTGTCGCGGTGCGTGCGGCCGGGAAGTCCGGATTGGCGTAGGCTGCCGAGTCGCGCAGGATCCTGTCACCGGCCAGCTCGCGATAGCGATCCACGTTGGCCTGTACCGAGGGGTCGAACAGGGTGCCGCACAGGGTGGCGGCGCCGCGCGCATCGGCAAGCCAGTGATCCACTGCGGCGCAGATCGCCTGCGCCACCTCTGCGTGGGGGACTGCCTCACCGCCAACCCGGATTCCCGCCGCCGGTATATGGATATTCTGCACGCTGGTGCACATCTGCGCCGAGGCCTGGCACAGTGAATGTGCGATGGCCCTGGCTGTGGCGGTGAGGTCATCCGTGGACTCTACCACCACCGAGTTGCAGCCCGCGGTCTCGGTATAGACGAGCTTGCCGGGGCAGTTCTGTTCCAGCCAGCTGCCAAAGCGCGGACTGCCGGTAAAATCAATGATGGCGGTGTCCGGGTGCTGGACCAGCGGCAGGGTCGCCGGTTCCGCGCGGCTGTCCGCCGCCAGGGTTACCAGATTGGGATCAAAGCCCGCCTCGGCCAGCACTTCGCGGCACACCTTCGCCACCATCGCCACCGGCAGGGTCGCCGCCGGGTGCGGCTTGAGCACCACCGGATTACCAGTGGCAAGCGATGCACAGAGCGCCGGATAGGTATTCCACAGCGGAAAGGTGGCGCAGCAAATCACCACACCGATACCGCGCGGCACCAGCCGATAGCGCTTGTCCAGGCTGGCCACGCCGTCGCGGCCGAACTGCCGCTCCCAGCGCGCGCTGGCGGGCACGTCCTGCATGGCCTTGTGAGCATAGGCCAGCGCCTCCAGCCCACGGTCCAGGGCATTGGCGCCACTGCCCGCAAACGCCATGACATAGGACTGGCCGGAAGTGTGCATGGTGGCGTGGGCATTTTCGAATAGCTGCTCCCCGCAGCGCTGGAGGATCTCCAGGCAGACCCCCACCCGCTCCTCCGGACTGGCAGCGGCCCAGGCGGGGCGCCCGGCATTGATGGCCGGGAACAGGCTGCCCGGGTCCAGCCGCGGATAGCGCAGCCCCAGGGGTCTGCCGGTGTAGGGCGAGACTTCCTCGCCGACGCGGTCGATCTCGCCGGGCTGCTGCAGCGGAAAGTCCTGACCCAGCAGGGCCTCGAAGCGCGCCTGTCCGGCCGCCGGCCTGGCCTCGCCGTGGATCTTGCTGCTGGGGTTCTCGGGCCAGCCACTCCAGGCGTAGCGCCGGGCGCAGGCGTCCAGGGCCTTCGTCAACAGGTCCTGGTGTTTGTTGAACAGGGCGGTCATACCGGGTCTCCAATGGTGAAATCGACGTGGTGGGCGCGCAGCTCTTCGCCGCAGTGGTCACAGACCACTTCGCCGTGCAGGTTTTCGCCGCAGACGGTGTGGGTAAGGCACATCGGGCGGCCGGCGCCAGTGGGGTCGCACCATTTGTCGCCCCACTGCAGCAGGGTGAGAAAGTAGGGAAACAGGTCCCAGCCCTTCTCGGTTAACTCGTAGGCGTAGCGCACCGGGCGCTGCTGATAGGGCCTGGTGGCAAACACGCCCTGGCGCACCAGGTAGCGCATCCGGTCCGAGAGAATATTGGTCGCCACCGGCAATTCCGTGTGGAATTCATCGAAGCGCTGCAGGCCGTGAAAGGCCAGGGCAATCACGTTGGCGGTCCAGCGGTCGCCCACCAGGTTGATCAGGTTGCGATAGACGCTGTGTTCCCCGGGAACCTCGTGGGCGGACAAGGAGGAACGCCGGCGCACCTTCTTGTCCCGGACGTCCCGGGTTGCACCGGGGCCGGGATGATAGCTGACGTCCCTGCCGTCCACATCGCGACGGCAGCTGCCACAGCGCAGGCGCGGCTGCAGGGACTGGCCGCAGCTGCGATGCAACAGGTGCACCTTCCCCGCAGGCGGCGGCGGGTGATGCTTTTCTTCCCAGATAACCGCCATCAATGCGTGTTGATAGAGATCTATCGACTTGCGGGTCAGGTGATAGACAGGATGGCGCGGCCCCCCGTCCGAAGAGCGCTTGCGCAGACAGTCCATGGACTGCAGCCATTTCAACCGGTTGGACAGCACCCCCCGGGATACGCCGGTGGCCTCGAGCATCCCGCCGAAGGTATTGATACCCCAGAACACCTCCTGGATGATCAGGATGCACCATTTGTCGCCAATCTGGTCCAGGGCGCGGTTGATGGAGCTGGCCCGGGTTAGCAGCTGGCTCATGTCCGGTACCCGACAGTCGTTCCGCGCTCGCAGGGCTGGACTCTATCCGTCAGCTGCACCGGAAAACCAGCGCCAGAGAGGGACTCATGTCGCGACTCTGGCCCAGGCTGATATTGCCGCTGCCGCGCAGCAGCAACTCATCGCGGTGCAGGAAAACCGGGTCATCGTCGCCGAGACAGACGAAGGTGCCGTTGGTGGAGGCATCGGCAAGCACGAAGAATCCCCGCCGGTACTCGATGGATGCGTGATGACGGGACACCCACTCAGCCTCCACCACCAGATCCGCCGAGGTATCCCGGCCCAGCAGCAGCGGCTGGCTGGTTTCATCCATGGTCACCGCAATTCCGTCCAGCACAAGCTCCAGGCAGGTGTCGTGATGCACCTCGGCAAGCGATTCCTGCCCCTGGAAGGTCGTGATGTTGGTGGTGTCCTCCTGCCAGATCACGTCGACAATATCCAGCAAGGCGTGCTTGCCGGGAACGTGGGTCCGGCCCAGACTGCGCGTGCGCAGGCCACTGGAGGCGGAAAGTTTGCGCGCGGAATCCGCAGTGGTGACAATCTGCTCGCGCTTGGCGAGGCTGGCCATGCGCGCAGCCGTATTGACCGCTGCGCCAAAAACGTCGCCACGGTCATGCAGCACGTCGCCGTGATGCAGGCCGATCCGCAGCGCCAGGCGCTCCCGCCTGCAGCTCACCTCGTCACTCACCCGACGCTGCATCTGCACCGCCGCCTCGATACCGCTTTCAACAGTGGGGAAGGTCGCCATGATCTCGTCGCCGATAGTCTTGACCACCTCCCCACCGTGGCTGGCAACAACCTCGGCGCACAGATTGAGCAGGCCGAGGATGGTCTCACGCGCCGACTCATCGCCCCGCTGCTCGAACAGGCGCGTGCTGCCGCTGATATCGGCGAAGACGATGGTGAGGGCTTCACTACTCATAACCCCGGATGATAGGTGAAAGCGAGCCCTGCCTCCACTGCTGCAGGGCGGCAAGGCAACACCGCCGGGACAAGCTCCCGCGCCACGGCGGGCTGCTTGTCCCGCGCTTCATCAGAAGCTCTTGGTCAGGGTGACGCCGGCGGTGCGTGGAGGCATGTAATACTCCGAGGTAACGCCGGTGGGATCCACGATGCGGTTGGTTACCTGCAGCTCATCGTTGAGGTTCTTGCCCCAGAGGTCAACGGCGAGGGAGCCATCGGCACTGGTCCAGCTAACGCTGGCGTCGATCAGTTCGACGCTGCCCTGGCGTTCAACCGGCCGGTTCTGGGGACCGGTGTAGTACTCATCCTTCCAGCTGTAGCTGAGGCCGAAATCCAGGGCGCTGCCATTGCCCAGATTGACCCGGTAATTGGCAGTGCTGGTAAGGGAACCATCCGGCGCAAACGGCAAGTCGCGGTCCGCCAGGTCCACACCGTTGGAGTTGATGAACTCCTTGAAGGTGGCGTCACTGTAGTTGTAGCTCGCGCTCAGGGTGAAATTCTCGAAGGGCACGACGTCGATGGAGGCCTCGTAGCCTTTCGACTCGGCCTGGGCATTCAGCAGTACCAGCAGGAAGCGGCTGTTGAGCTCGAATACCTGCAGGTCCTCATAGTCCATGTCGTAGTAGGACAGGTTGAACTGCAGGCGCTGGTCCCACCAGGTGGACTTCATGCCGATCTCGATGTTCTCGACAATTTCCGGATCCACCGGTTCCGCGGCTACGCTGGCCAGGTTGGTCTGGGACTGGAAAGCGCCGCTCTTGAAGCCCTCGGAATAGGTGGCGTAGAGCATCAGGGCATCGGTGGGTCGCCAGGCCAGCGACAGCTTGTGGGTCACCTCGGACCAGGAGTCTTCGGCAAACACCGGCGCCGCGAAAGAAGGCAGGATCAAGGGAACGCCGGACGGCGTGGTATCCAGCAGGTCGATGGAATTCTGGGTGATTTCCTTTTCATCCTCGGCCCAGCGTACACCGTAAGTCAGGGTCAGCTGCTCAGAGATATCCCAGTCTGCCTGACCGTAGACCGCATAGCTGGTGGTGGTATTGTCCTGGGTAAACAGCACATCCCCGAGCCCGGCGAGCCCCAGACCCTGCAGCGGGGTGCTGTATTGGGTATAGAACTCCTCGGCCCGCTCCACATCCTCTTCCATAAAGAAGGCGCCAGCCAGCCAGTTCAGGCGCTCGCTGTTGCCGGCGAGACGGAACTCCTGGGAGATCTGCGACGCTTCTTCCTCGGCACCGTTGACCACATTGCCGGGGGCGGTGAAGAAACCCGGGGGCAAGGGCACTCCGGGAGGGGAAGGCGCCGCCAGGTTGTTGAGGGGGATCCCGGTGAGGTCGTCCACCCAGTTGTAGTCGCTGGAGCGCCAGGCGGTAATGGAGGTCAGGCTCGCCCAGTCCAGGTCGACTTCGAAACGGGCCATCAGTCCTTCGACCACACGTTTCTGCGAGGTATCGAACTGGGAGCTGCAGTTGCGATCATCGGCCATGTAGCGCTCGGACATACCGATGCGCCAGAACGGTGCCAGGCCGGCTATCGCCGAGTCCACATTCTGGATGTGGCGACAGGGACCGTTGGTCTCGTCGCGGGCATAATCCGCCGTCAACAACAGGTCCACGCGCTCACTGATATCGAACATCAGCTGCCCGCGGGCGCTGACCGCGCGAGCGTCGTCCATTTTCTCCCCTGCATTGCCGGCGCCAAAACTGCCGCCGATGGTCGGGCTGTTGGAGAAGTTGCCGGCGGTGCTGATTTCGCCGGGAGTAATCACGTTGCGGCCGTAGCCTTCGCGGTCGCGGAACGAATACACCAGCTTGCCGGCGACGTTGTCGCTGAGGCCGCCGCTGGCCAGCCCCTGGAAATGGCGCAGCTGGTCACTGCCGGCAGAGACCCGCACCCGCAGTTCGGTTTCCTGGGAGGGGCGCGACGTGACAATGTTGATCGCGCCGCCGTTGGTGTTCTTGCCATACAGGGTGCCCTGCGGACCGCGCAGGATTTCCACCCGCTCCAGATCAAACAGGTCGAAACCCACGCCGCCGGTGCGCCCGATGTAGACCTCATCCAGGAACACCCCCACTGCCGGGTCGCTGCCAGCGGAGTCCGAGCTGTTGCCGATACCGCGGATGTAGATGCGCGGCTCGCCGATGCTGAACTGGTTGTAGGTGAGCCCCGGGGTGCGGAAGGCGATATCGTTGAGACCGCTGATCTTGCCGACTTCGATATCATCGCCGGCGAGCGCGGCAACCGACAGGGGTACATCCTGGATACTCTGGGCACGCCTTTCGGCGGTCACCACGACCTCTTCCAGCTGCTGCTGGGCGGAGGCCACCGTGGGCAGGGCCAAAGGAAGTACGGCGAAGGCGTGGATGGCGATGCGCAGTGCGTTGGTAGTCATAGAAGCCTCGTGGCGAGTTATCAATTATAGTGGCTTGCATTAACGAACCCAGTTTATCGCAACATTGGCGAAAAACAAGGTCAGGGCGCGTGCAATCCACGCGCCCCGATTCAATCAGGCGCGATACAGGTCCTCACCACGCGCCCAGGTAGCGTGGAAACCATAGGGCACCCGATGCGGCATCAGTACCCGCGCCACCGGCCCCTGCTCGATATCCCGGGCGTCAAACACCAGGCAGTGTGATTGCCAGGTATTGCTGTCCGTCGCCAGGGTGATGACATAGCCGTCGTCCTCGCCGGAGTTCGCAGTGGCGCCCCGGCGCGGCGCGAACACTGCCTCGCTGCCGAACACGCCTTTGCCGTAATCCCACTGCCAGCGCTGACCGGTTTCGTTATCGTACTTGACCAGCCCGGTAAACCGGAGGGTATAACCGCCCTCGTGATGCAGCGGAATACGCTGGTGGTAGGCGTAGCGACTCTTGCGGCCGTGATATAGCGGGTTGGTCTTGTTGAACTCGGTATTGAGATCGTCGATCGGCCCCTCCCGTACTTCCCCGGTACGCAGGTTGAAGCGCCAGCGGTAGTTGTTCGCCTCCAGCCGCATGTAGGCCAGCATGGAGGCCAGCTCACCTTCCCCGGGCTGGGCATCGGGCATCGGATTGGTGGAGCGGCAACCATCCATGACCACCCAGTCACCCTCCTCCCAGCAATTACTGGTGTGCAGGATGTAGCAGGGTTCGCACTCGAACCAGCGCACGTCGCTGCCGGCACCGTGGCGCGGTATCAGGCCAAAGCGGGTGGGGATGTCGGTGTGAAAGGTCAGCACCCGGTAACCGTGCTGACGCAGGACATTCATGTCGTGGAAAAACGGCAGGTCGTGCAGAATCGTGTAGTGGGTGGTAAAGCCAATATCGTGGGGCAGGCGCGGCCCCGGCAGATCGATGGCCACCTCGTGCAGCAGTTTGCCGCTGGGGTCAGCCACGCCATAGGTCATGTAGGGTGGCTCATCGCCGTAATCAAAGAACAACAGCTCGCCGGTGGCCAGATCGACCTTGGAGTGCGCCGACATGCGCCGCTGCTGCCGTCCCTGCAGATCGTAAAAGCCCTTGGTCGCAAGATCGTGCGCATCCAGCCTATAGGGATGACCGGCGTTGTACCACAGGCTCATCAGGTCGCCGTTGTAGATAAAAATATCGGTATTGGAAGTGTCCTTGATACCGAAGGGCGACACGCTGTAGTCGAACGGACCCATCACCCCGGGCGAAACCGAGCGCCCGTCGGCCCGCTCTCCCTGCAAGGCCACGGTGCTCACATAGCGATTGCGATAGGCGGCCTGGCCATCGCGAAAGTACACCCCGTGCACCATGCCGTCACCATCAAAGGGATGGTAGCGGTTCTTGGGCTTGAACACCGGGTTGGGGCCATTGCGGAAATACGCGCCCTCAAGGTCCGACGGCAGTTCCCCCTCCACAGCGAGGCCCGCGACATCCAGCTCGTCCGAGGTAGGAGCGTAGACCCCGTGCAAGTAGGGGTTGTCCAGGGTGTAGATCCACGGCTGGGTGTCGGAAAACTCGGCGACACCGCCGATACACTGGTCAACCGAAGGGTATTCACTGACTTTGCTGAGACTCTGCATATTGCTCTCCCTGGAACCGGATCTTGACCCGATTATAGATAGCAGGTTTTTTTATGCAAGTTTAAATGCACACCAGCTAAATAGCTCACGGACAGAGCTTGCGGGCACTACCGCGCTTGGCTAGAATTGAAGTCTATTTATAAAAGTGACAGGTGGCAGAGTGGCGGATAACGGAGAGAGAGAGGCAGGGAGCCTCGGCGGCGACCTGGCGGGCAGGGTCGCCATTGTCACCGGTGCCGGCAAGGGCCTGGGCCGGGCCTATGCGCTGGAACTGGCCATGCGCGGCGTCCGCCTGGTGGTCAACAACCGATGCCACACAACTGATAGCGTGCGCAGCGCGGACGCTGTGGTGGGCGAGATAGAGGCGATGGGTGGAGAAGCCGTCGCCGATTATTCCGATGCCGCAGACCCGGGCTGCGGCGAGCAGCTGCTGTCCCTGGCACTGGAGCAATTCGGCCGCCTGGACATCGTGATCGCCAATGCCGGGGTCTCCGAAGCCGCCTCATTCCACAAGCAGTCGCTCGATGAGTTCCGTCGGGTCGTGGAGATCAACCTGATGGGGACCGCGCACCTCCTGCATCCGACGTTTGCCCACCTGTACCGCCAACGCAGCGGCGCGATCGTGGTCAGCAGTTCAGCGGCGGGCCTGTATGGCGAGCACGGGCTGCCGGCCTACTCCGCGTCCAAGGCGGCAGTCATCGGGCTTTGCCAGGCCCTGGCCCTGGAAGGTGCCCCCCACGGCGTACGGGTGAACACCATCGCCCCCTTTGCCAACACCGCAATGACCCGGGACAGTCTTCCGCCGGCACTGCGGGAAAGCCTCAGCCCGGCGGCCGTGGCGCCGGTGGTGGCCTGGCTGGTCAGCCACAGCTGCCCCCTGAATGGCGAGACCTTGATAGCGGGCGGAGGCAATATGGCCCGGGCGCGGCCGCTGCTGAGCGCTGCGGTTACCGCCGGCAGCACACCGGTGGAAGTGGCTGCGGCCTGGTCCCGCCTGCCCCCTCCGGACCGGGACTCTGCATCGGCGGTGGCGATGTTCAAGGCTTTTGCGGGGAGCATCCAGTCATGATGGAACTGCTGTTACTGTTCGCCACGTCCCTGGGCGTCGCCCTCGCCGCCGCCATTGCACTGTGGCTGGCGAGTATTCCCCTCCGGGATGTCAGCATCATCGACATGTTTTTCGCCCTGATCATTGTCGCCATCACCGTCGCCAGCCTGCTGCTTGCGCCCAGCATTGGCCCCCTGCAATGGCTGCTGTCGGCGATGGTAGCTCTGTGGGCGCTGCGCATCACCGCCTACCTGATAACACGCAATTGGGGGCACGGTGAGGACCCTCGCTACACCAAGCTGCGCAGCTGGGTGAATGACGAACGCGCCTTTATCTGGCTCAGCCTGCGCAAGGTGTTCCTGCTGCAGGCGCTGGTGCTCTGGCTGGCCTCCCTGCCGGTACAGCTAGGCATGCAGCTGGGCACTGGTGCCCCGGGCTGGCTGGCGGTCGCCGGCACCGCCCTGTGGCTGCTGGGCCTGGTAACGGAAACGATCGCCGACCGGCAATTACAACACTTTCGGAAGGACCCCGCGAACAAGGGCACCGTGCTCTGCACCGGTTTGTGGCGCTACTCCCGTCACCCCAACTATTTTGGCGAACTGTGCGTGTGGTGGGGCATCTGGCTGGTGGCCTGCGAGGCGCCTTTCGGCTTCCTCACCATCATCGGCCCGCTCGCCTATAGCTACCTGGTCGTCAACGTCACCGGCCAGCGCACCCTGGACAAGAAGCTGGCCCGGGAAAAGCCCGGCTATGCCGAATATATGGCCCGCACCAGCGGCTTGGTGCCGCTGCCGCCGCGGCGCCAGTAAGGTATCGCCGGAATCCTCCGCTCTTGCCTGCGGTGGTTATCGCCCGTACCATGAGAGTCTTTTAATAAAAGTCACCCTCGGAGACGCCATGCCCCGCGCCCTGTCCCAGCTCAGAATCCCCGTCTTCCAGGCTCCCATGTTCCTGCAGTCAGGGCCGGAGATGGTCATCGCCAGCTGCAACGCCGGGATTGTCGGCACCTTCCCTTCCGTCAACGCCCGCACTACCGAGGAACTGGAAAGCTGGCTGCAACAGATTACCGCCGCGGTAGGCGGCGAGCAGGACGGCCCCTGGGCAATCAATCTGATGATGCACCGCTCCAATACCCGCCGCTTCGAGGATCTCGCGCTGGCGGTGAAATACCGCGCACCGCTGGTGATCTCGGCGCTGGGCAGCCCGAAGGAGGCCATTGACGAAGTCCACAGCTACGGTGGCAAGGTGTTTGCCGATGTCATCGACACCCGCTTTGCCGCCAAGGCGGTGGAGGCCGGGGTGGACGGCCTGGTACTGGTCGCCGCCGGCGCCGGTGGCCACACCGGGCAACAGTCAGGTTTTGCCTTTGTCGAGGAAGTACGCCAGTTCTGGGATGGCGACATCGTGCTCGGTGGCGGTATTTCCAGCGGCCGCGGCGTGCGCGCGGCACAGGTGCTCGGCGCCACCTACGCCTACATGGGCACCCGCTTTATCGCCACCGAGGAGAGCATGGCGGTGCCCGAGTACAAGCAGATGGTGGTGGATGCCAACGGCGCCGACATCATCTGCTCTGACGCGCTCACCGGGGTCAAGGCCAACTGGCTCCGCGCGAGCCTGGTTGCAGCGGGCTACGACCCGGCTAATATGCCTTCAGGCGCCAAAATCGATATTGCGGCGTCCACCGGCGACGCCAAGCGCTGGCGGGACGTATGGTCAGCGGGTCAGGGTGTGGGCGCCATCAAGGAAATCCTGCCGATTGCCGCGCTGGTCGACCGCCTGGAAGCGGAGTACCGCACTGCCTGCGAGGGATAAGCCATGCATACCAGTTCCAGTGCCCGGATCCGGGCCCTCACCGACGCCGGCTACTGGGGCCGGGAAACACTGCACAGTGTCCTTGCAGCGCGCGTGGCGGACAGGGGCGACAGCACCGCGCTGGTGGACCAGCCCAACAAGTCCGAGCTCACCGACCTGCCGACCCAACGTCTCAGCTTCGCGGATCTGGACCTGCTCAGCGATGGCCTGGCGGCCCAGCTTCTGGGGCTGGGCCTGCAGCACGGCGACAGGTTGCTGGTTCAGCTGCCCAACATCAGCGAGCTGGTGCTCTGCTACTACGCCGCCAGCAAGCTGGGGGTGGTCATTTCCCCCATCCCAGTACAGTACGGCGGCCACGAGATCGCCCGCTTCGCCGCCACCCTGCAGCCGGCGGCGATGCTGACCCTGGGCCGTTTCCGCGATACCGGGCTGGCGGACCAGGCTCGCCAGGCATTGTCGACGGTGCCGGTATGGACCCTGGGCACCGACCTGCAGTGCGACCCGGTCACCGACCCGGGCCTGCTGTCCGCCTACCTGGCCCACCGGGAGCAGTACCCGGATGACGCCAACGCCATCCTGACCATCGTCTGGACCTCCGGCACCACCGGCACCCCGAAGGGCGTGCCCCGCTCCCACAACATGTGGCGGGCGATGGCGCGCAATACCATGGCCGCCGGGGACTACCAGCCCGATGAAACCCTGCTGGTGCCTTTCCCGCTGGTCAATATGGCGGCATTGGGAGGGTTCCTGTTTCCCTCGGTGATCAACGGCTGCAAGCTGGTGCTGCACCAGCCCATGGATCCGCAAATGTTCCTGCGCCAGATCCAGGAGGAACAGGTGCACTTCACCATCGCCCCGCCGGCCCTGCTGAACCGGCTGGCGCAGCAGCCCGCCCTGTGGGCGCAGTGCGATTTCAGCAGCATCCGCGCCTTTGGCTCCGGCTCGGTACCCCTGTCGCCCGCCATGATCGCAGTGATTGAGGGCGAGTACGGCAAGCCCATCATTAATTTCTACGGCTCCAACGAGGGCATCAGCCTGTTCTCCACGCCGGACGTGGCACCGTCGCCCGAGTACCGGGCAACGATGTTTCCCCGCTTCGGGGTGCCGGGCATGCCCTGGCAGGGCCACTCCCACGAGTCCATCACCACCCGCGTTATCGACCCGGATACCGGTGCGGAGATCACCGCCGCCGGGGCTCCGGGGGAACTCTGCATTGGCGGCCCCGCCGTGTTCGACGGCTACCTGGACCACGACGGCGAGGGGGTGTTCACCGCCGATGGCCTGTTTCGTACCGGCGACCTGGTGGAGATCTGCGGCGAGCCCCCCAACTACTACCGTATCGTCGGCCGCTGCAAGGACATCATCAACCGCGGCGGCATGAAGATCTCCCCGGCCGAGCTGGACATCCTGCTGGAGGGCTTCCCGGGGTTGGCGGAAGCCGCCGTGTGCGCCTACCCGGACCCGGATCTGGAGGAAAAGATCTGTGCCTGCGTGGTGCCGGTGGAGGGAGAGGCGGCACCGCGGCTAGACACCCTGTGCAGCTGGCTGCTGGACAAGGGCATCGCCAAATTCAAACTGCCCGAGCGGCTGGAAGTGTTCAGCGCCCTGCCCCGCAACCCGGTGGGCAAGGTGGTGCGCGGCGAGCTGCAGCAACAGGTCAATCAACGAGGACAGACACCATGAGCCACGTCTACATCCTGGGCGGGGCCCAGACCGACTTCAGCCGCAACTGGGCCCGCGAGGGCCTTGAAATCTACGACATGTTCACCGAGGTGCTGGCGGATGCCATCGCCGATGCCGGCATAGAGCCCGGGCAGATCGAGGTGGGCCACGTCGGCAACTTCGTGGCAGAACTGTTCACCGGCCAGGGGCTGATCAACGGCTTCTTCGGCCAGGCCTACCCGGAGCTGGCGTCGATACCGACCTCGCGCCACGAGGCGGCCTGCGCCTCCGGTTCCATCGCCATGCTCAGCGCCATGCGCGACCTCGAAGCCGGCCACTACGACGTCGCCTGCGTGCTGGGCCTGGAATACATGCGCAACGTCAACGGCAGGACCGGCGCCGAATACCTGGGCGCCGCCGCCTGGCAGGGCCACGAGGCCACCGATTGCGACTATCCCTGGCCGCACATGTTCGACCGCATCACCCGTGAATACCAGCAGCGCCACGGTATCGACAGCGACCATCTGGCGCGCATCGCCGAAATCAATTTCGGCAACGCCAAGTCCAACCCCAACGCCCAGACCCGCGAGTGGCAGTTCCCGCCCGGCTGTTTCAGCCAGGACGATGAACTCAATCCGGTGATCGAGGGGCGGGTGCGGAAAATGGATTGCGGGCAGATCACCGACGGCGGTGCCTGTGTAATCCTGGCCAGTGAAAAGGCCGCCCGCGAACACGCCACCCGCCAGGGTCTGTCGCTGGCAGACATCCCGCGTATCAAGGGCTGGGGCCACCGTTCCGCACCCATCCTGCTGGAGCGCAAACTGCAGCTGAGCGCGGGCCAGCCGCTGTTGTTCCCGCACATCCGGGCGATGATGGAAGACGCCCTGCGCCGCGGCGGGTTCCGGCAGGTGACAGACCTGGACGGCCTGGAAACCCACGACTGCTTTTCAGTCACTGAATACATGGCCATCGACCACAGCGGCCTCACCGCGCCGGGTGAAAGCTGGAAGGCGGTAACAGAGGGTCGTATCACCCGGGACGGCGACTTCCCCATCAACCCCAGCGGCGGCCTGATCGGTCTCGGCCATCCTGTAGGTGCCACCGGGGTGCGCATGGCGCTGGACTGTGCCCGCCAGGTGACGGGCCGCGCGGGCGACTACCAGCTGCCCAAAGCCGAGAACATGGCCACCTTCAATCTCGGCGGCAGCGCCACCACCTGTGTCAGCCTGATTGTCGGGGTAGGCGTATGAAAACCGCATTCATCTACGATGCCCTGCGCAGCCCGCGCGGACGCGCGAAGGAAGGCGCCAGCCTCAACTCCCTGACCCCGCAGGCGCTGTTGCAACAACTCTACGCGGCGCTGGTTGAGCGCACCGGGCTGGCGCCCTCTGAAGTGGACGACGTTATCCTCGGCTGCGTCACCCAGCAGGGCGAGCAGGCGGGCAATATCGCCAAGAGTTCGACCCTGTACGCGGGCTGGCCCGGCTCGGTGCCGGGCCTGACCGTCAACCGCTACTGTTCCTCCGGCATTGACGCCATGGCGCTGGCAGCACTCAAGGTCGCTGCGGGCCAGGCCGGGATCACCGTTGCCGGCGGGGTGGAAATGATGTCGCGGGTACCGATGCTGTCGGATCAGGCCCGGGTATTCACCGATCCGCACTTCGCCGCCCAGTGCCGCATGCTGATGATGGGTAACGGCGCGGACCTGATCGCCACGCTCCATGGCGTCAGCCGGGAGGAGGCCGACGCGGTGGCCCTGGCCAGCCAGCAACGCGCTGCCCACGCCCGGGAACAGGGCTGGTTCAGCTCCATCGTGCCGATCACGCTGGAGGACGGCAGCCGTGTCAGTGCCGACGAGTGCATCCGGCCAGATACCACCGCCGCCCAGCTGGCGGAGATGCCCGCGGTGTTCGCCAAGGCCGGCGCCGCCGGCATCGATGCTTTCCAGCTCGCGGGCTATCCGCAGCTGCAGCAGGTGAACCACATCCACACGCCGGGCAACTCCCCGGCCATGGCCGATGCTGCCGCCCTGGTGCTGGTCGGCGATGAGGCCTGGGGCGAGCGCAACGGCGTGCGACCCCGGGCCCGCATCGTCACCGCGGCGACCGTCAACGCCGACCCGCTCCAGGTCCTGAGCGGCTGCATCGAGGCCGTCCGCAAGCTACTGGCGGACCAGGGTCTGACCGCAGCCGATATCGATCTGTTCGAGATTCACGAGGCCTTCGCCGCCATCAGTGTGGTGGCCATGCGCGAACTGGGCATCCCCGCTGACAAGCTGAACGTGAACGGCGGGGTGATAGCACTGGGACACCCCATGGGCGCCACCGGCGCGATCATGGCCGGCACCCTGCTGGACGAGCTGGAGCGGCGCGATTTGCAGTGGGGCATTGTCTCCGCGGCGGGTGCGGCGGGTACCGGCAGCGCGCTGCTGCTGGAACGGCTGCCCTAGGTCAGGACAGCGGGTGGTCTTCACGCAGCATTTTCAGCAGCGATGTGGCCATGAAATACCCGACTGCCAGCAGCGGCAAGGAGACGATGATGGTGGTCGACAGGATGACCTTCAGACCGCCATCGATAAACATCAGCACCAGCGGCAGTACGCCCAGCGCGCAGGCCCAGAATACACGCAGCCAGCGGGCCGGATTCTCGCCCGCGTGCATGGCATAGGTCGAGACTGAGGCCAGAGTAAAGGATGCGGAGTCGTAGGTAGTGGCGAGAAACACCACAGCGACCACCAGGAATGCCGCCAGCGCAAGCTGCCCAAGCGGCAAGGACTGGAAGATCTGGGCGATGGCCGCTGACTCGCTCTGTTCCGCCATGATCCGGGTGACCTGCAGCAGGTCATTGAGCTCAAGGTGCAGCGCGTAGTTGCCGAACACCATGAAAAATACCGCTGCGCCGAGGCTGCCGTAAACCAGCATCCCGAAGATGACCTCCCGAATGGTTCGGCCATAGGAAATCCGGGTCACGAAAATACCGACAAACGGCCCATAGGCAGTCCACCAGGCCCAGTAGAAGATGGTCCAGTCTTCAACGAATCGGGAGTTGGTGATCGGGTCGGTCCAGGTATTCATGCGGATAAAATTCTGCAGCACCAGCCCGATGCTGTTGGTGCCGGTCTTGAGGATAAACAGGGTGGGGCCTACGGCCAGCACGAAAAACAGCAGCGTCAGTGCCAGCCACATATTGAAATCGGCCAGCTTGCGGAAACCCTTCTCCAGACCAAGCCAGGCGCTGGTGCCAAAAATCCCGACACAGAACACCACCACCAGGACCTCCAGCAGGAAATCGTGGGGGATGCCGGAGAGCTCGGAGAAACTTGCCGCGATCATGGGTGTGGACAGGCCCAGCGAGGTGCCGGTACCGCCGATAAGATTGATCATGTAGAGGAAATCAATCATACGCCCGCGGGCGGAGTTGCAACCGCCGGGAAGGTAGGCCAGGCAGCCGGTGCTGAGCCGCAGGTGTGGCTCCTTGCGCACGTAGAAGGGGTAGGCGATTGCGAGAGCCGGCAGACAGTAGAACGCCCAGGCGGTGACACCCCAGTGGAACAGTCCGTAACTGGCAGCCCACTCGGTGGCCGCCGCCGAGCGGGGCTCCAGCCCAAAGGGCGGTGCCTCAATGTAATAGGCCCATTCAATAACCGCCCAGTAGAGCAGTCCCGCGCCAATTCCGGCGCAGAACAGCATGGCCACCCAGCTGGGTGTACTGAATTCGGGCCTGCTTTCAGCCGGGCCAAGACGCACATTCCTGAACCGGCCAAACCCCAGGTAGAGCAGAAACACCAGGGCTGCAATCCCGTACCACAGGTAAAGGATGCCGAAGTTGCTGGTCATCGAGTCGTACACGGCCTGCACCAGTGCGCCAGCCCGGTCGTGGGCGAGAACCAGCGGTATCGAAACCGCGACAATGGCAAACACGGCGGCGGAAAACGTCCAACGATCCAGGGATCCGCTACCTTGCGGGGAATCACTCATGGCCGTGAGCCGCTCCGGAAGGGACTGGCAGCAAGTCGCAAAGCTCGCGACTGGGGTGGTCGATAGCCGTGATCTCACGATCCAGGCGGATCACGCGGGAATTCTTTGCCGTGTACGCCGGCCATGGGGGGAGGCCTGCACCATTGGGGTTGCCGTCGCGAGCAAAATTGACCCAGTACGTCATCATGGAGCGGGTCAGCGCCTCATCGTCTGCCGAGTTCGGCAGCCAGTCGTCGTGGGTAGCGAAAACATAGGGCAGCTCGGCACCGTGGTAAGCCCCGATGGACGCTGCCTTGTCACCTTCACGCTGGCGGGAAAAATAGTAGCCCCAGCTTCTGCCGCCGGCGGCGGCCACCACTTCCGCAAAATGCAGCGAGGGGCAGACGAATCGGTCTGCGGTAATGAGCCGGTCGAGCGCGCGCAGTGAATCGGGTTCCTGCCGCGCATAGGAGAGAACCGGCTCTACAAGCCGCCCCGGCAGGTTCTCCCGGGTCCACGCTTCCAGGTTGGCATCTTCTTCCAGGTACATGAGCCACTCATCGGCATTGGTGCCAATAAGCAGATCCAGGGGTGGGAAATTGCCCAACGCCAGACTCGCAGCCACCGGTTCGGTCAGGGTAACGCCGTCAACCACCGGGTCAAAAAAAGTGTCCTCGAAAACCCGGTCTGCGGCTGCCAGCAGGGGTCCCGCTGGCACGTTGCGCAGACCGTCCAGACTGCCCGCGGAGCCGGTCAGCTCACGCTGCAGCGCCAGCCCCCTCGCGAGCTGCTGCTTCCGGGACACGCGATCCGAGATCGCCCAGCCCGCACTCTGGTGGATAACGCGCTGGAACAGGCCTTTTGCCTGCGGCGACACCATCAGGTGCGAGACATTGCTGGCACCGGCCGACTCGCCAACCAGGGTGATATTCCCGGGGTCGCCGCCGGCCGCACCAATGTGCTGCTGCAGCCACTCGAGCGCGGCGATAAGGTCCAGCAGGGCGAAATTGGACTCGGCCAGGTCAGGGTGGGAGAAAAAGCCAAAGACCCCCAACCTGTAGGCGACGGTGACCACAAGCACGTTCTGGCGCGCGAGATTCTCGCCAATATAGTTCGGCTCGTAGGACCAGCCACCGCGGTTGCTGCCACCGTGGACATACACAATGACCGGGAGAGGCGCTGTACCACGCTCCTGCGGACGCCAGATATTCAGGTAGAGGCAATCCTCGCTCACCGGCGGCGGACTGATACTGGCGGGATCACCCCCAAAAGACTCTATCAGGTCCCGATACCAGCGTGTGATATGGTCGCCTTGGTAGCAGGCGGGGCCAAACTCCCGGGCCTCGGTAACCGGGGCGCTGTAGCGCACGGCTTGCGGAGCGCGCCAGCGCAAATCAGCCACGGGCGCGGCCGCGAACTTCACTCCGAGAAATGACTCTACCGCACCGTCCGCGCTGTAGAGCCCCTCCAGTCGGGTGCCCTGCAACTGAATGGACGGACCAGCAGCGTTAACCGGGGAGCAGACGGCCAGCAGCAATACCAGCCACAGCGGCATCCACGACAGCATTTCAGGCATTGACGTTGACCACCACACAGCCGCCGAAGCCACCCTGCTCGATCAATTCGTGGGCGCGGACCATATCCCCGAATGGAACGCTGTGGGCAATCCGGTGTTGCAGGCGGCCCGCCTGCAAGGCGGCGCAGGTATCCTCCACTGCCAGGGTCTTCGCCTCTTCGGGCATGGCGTAGACAATGACCATACGCACCGTGAGATCCATAAACATCATGTCGCGAAACGGCAATTGAGGTTCGGCGACAGACGATGAGTAGGTGGCAATAGTGCCGCCGATACGAATGCACTGCAGTACTTCACTCAGGTTGGCGCCGAAATCGACCTCCACCAAGCGATCAATGTTCTTGCCGTTGTTGCAGGCAATTGCCGCCAATCCCCAGCCCGCCTCCCGGTGATTGACCACCTCGTCGGCGCCCATCTCACGACAGAGCGCAGCATCGCTGTCGTTACTCGCCGTTGCAATCACTCTGGCGCCAGCCAGCTTTGCCCACTGGATGGCGTAGTAGCCCACCCGCCCTGCGCCGCCAGTAACCAGCACAGTTTGCCCGGCCACATCGCCATCGGCAAAAACGCAGCGATGTGCGGTCATGATCGGAATACCGATACAGGCACCGACCTCGAAACTGGCCTCATCCGGCAGGCGCGGAGCGCGCACGGCCTCGAGGGCGACGTACTCCGCAGCGGTGCCAAAACGACGACCATACTGCGCCTGGTAGACGAATACCCGCTCACCAATGCGTGCCGGATCAACACCCTCGCCCACGGCGGCGATCACGCCGGCACCATCGCTGTGGGGAATGACCAGGCCGTCGTCCAGCAGCTTGGGGAAAGCGCCCGCACGCTTCTTCACATCCGACGGATTCACAGCTGAGGTATACAGCTTGACCAGTACCTCACCCGGAGCGGGTTCCGGACGGGGCAGTTCACCAAGGACCAGCGTGTCGGCGGCAGCGCCGAATGATTCAAACCAGGCAGCTTGCATTGTCGTTTCCCGTTGAGTGAGTGTTCAGAGTAACCAGTTGGACAGGCCTTCAGTGTGCCCGTCGATGGCCAGCGCCTGACCGGAGATATGTTTGCCGGCGCTGGAACAGAGAAATTTCACCGTTTCCGCAATGTCTTCCGCGTTGACAAAAGCCCGCATGGAACTCTGCCGGCGGTAGACATCGCGGATGGCATCGGGCTCGAAACCACGCTCCTCCGCCTCCTTTTCGATAACCCGGTCAATTCTCGGGCCGCTGACGGAGCCGGGACACAGGGCGTTCACGCGTACCCCGTGAGGGCCCAGCTCCATGGCCCAGGTCTTGGTCAATCCCACCAGCGCCCATTTCGCTGCGGTATAGGGCGAGCGCAAGGGAAAGCCGAACAGCGCGGCGTTTGAGGACATATTGATCATGCAACCGCGACTCTCCCTGAGCATGGGGGCGGCCAGACGGGTAACGTAGAATATGCTGTTGAGATTGACTGCGATAGTGCGGTCCCAGGCTTCCGGCTCCACCTCCTCGACCGGCGCAGTCGGTCCCGCAATACCAACATTGTTGACCAGGATATCCAGCCGCCCGTAGGCACTGTGCAAATCGCGGAACAGAGCGTCCACGTCGTCGACACGCGACATATCACCCAGTGTTGCAGTCATCCCCGGGTTCGCCGCCAGGCATCGGTCAATCGCCAGCGGGTCTACATCGCTGACGTGCACACTGACGCCATCCGCGAGCAGGCATTCGGCGATGGCTCTGCCAATGCCGGATGCGCCGGCGGTTATCAACGCTACGCGGTTCTGGGCCATCATTTCGCTCTCGTAAACTGTTATTGTCGGGCTCGCCGGGAGGTACCAGCGGCCCGTGTTCAGGCTCTCATGCTCGCAGCGGCGGGCCCCGCACGCAAATGAAAAATATAGACACACAGATTAGATTCGCTCATCCTTGGAGCATGAATATGTTGAAATAATGCCGATAGCCTAGAGCTACAGTTGTGTTTTTCTAAATTGGAGACCGCCGGTGACAGGAATACAACAACGTCGTCGCTTGCCGCCACTGAATGCCCTCAGAGCCTTCGAGGCGGCCGCCAGGCACCTGAGCTTCAAGGAAGCCGCCAACGAACTCAATGTCTCCCAGTCAGCCGTCAGCCACCAGGTCAAAACGCTTGAGGATGTGCTGGGCACCAGCCTCTTTACACGCAAAGTTCGCGCGGTAGAACTGACCCGCAAGGGCCGACTCTACTACCCCATCCTGCGCGCCGCGTTCGAGAGTATCGCCGAGGGCACCCAGATCATTCTCGAGGAAACATCGATCGCCGTATTCACGCTGCACGTTTACTCGACGTTCACCATTCGCTGGCTGCTGCCACGGCTGGCGCGCTTTCAGGAAGCGCATCCCGATATCCAGGTGCGGCTTCACACCTCCCAGGATGACGTCAATTTCGATCAGGACGACATTGACGCCGCGATCATGATCGGCCAGCCAATCAACCCGAACCTGCATTACGACTACCTGTTCGACTGTGAATTGTTTCCGGTGTGCAGCCCACTTTACCTGCAGCGGAACGGGCCGCTGAATGATCCCACTGAGCTTGCCAGACATCCGCTGCTGCAGGTCTATCCATCGGCTGGCGACTGGCATGTCTGGCTGGAAACCAACGATGTGAGAGGCGTGCAACCCGACTCCGGGCTGCAGTTTGAGAGCTACGATGTTGCCCTTAGCAGTGCTGTCCAGGGCATGGGCATCGCGCTGGGACAGCAGCCCTACGTCGAGCGCGAGTTCGCCAGCGGGACGCTGGTCGAGGTGTTCCCGTCGTTGCGCATCCCCAACCCAAACCGGTGGTTCCTTGCCTGCCGCAGCGACAAACGCCATGCGATCAAGCTGGAAACCTTCCGGCGCTGGCTGCTGAACGAGGCCCAGGCAGACCAGGCGTTAAAATTTGCGGGCCGCGGCTCCCCCGATCACTGATTCGGCGGGTAGCGGTCCAGCACCGAGCCCAGCGCTCGCTTGAGCGGCTCCAGCCAGTCCTCAAAGTGCTGCCACTGATCCATGCCACTGCGATAAATTGGCTGCCTGACCTGCTCTGAGCTTGCAGTCCTGACCGTGCGTTCGTTCTCGTGAAAGGCCAGGCATTGCTCTTCGAAGGGAAGGTCGCAATAGTCCAGCATGCGCCGCACCTGGGCCTCCGTATCCTCCACCATATCCTCGTACTGTACGCGCAATACACGGCCGGGAAGCACCCGGTCCCAGTGATCCATGATGTCGACGTAATCACGGTAATAGTTGCCGATCCTGGACAGGCCATAGGTGAAACCCTGGCCCGACGCGAACAGCTGCTTGTAGCCGCTGAAGCAGCAGTCCATGGGGTGACGCCGGGCGTCTATGATCCTGGCGTTGGGCAGTATCCCGTGAATAAGCCCGATGTGGCTGAAGTTGTTGGGCATCTTGTCGATGAAACGGGGTTTGTCGGTTTGTCGCTGTTTAGCGGTACTGGCCAGGTAGTCCCGGCCCATCTCCGCCAGCGCCCCGGCGCCGACTTCCGCCAGCACCCCGGGGTAGCAGGAAACGTCATCCCGCCGCTGCTTGCCCGACAATCGCCGAGCCAGCGCAATAATGTCGGCCAGCTCCGCAGTGCCCTCGACCTGCGAATGACTTGCCAGGATCTGCTCCAGCAGGGTCGAGCCTGCCCGCGGCAGGCCAACAATGAATATCGGGTCCGGGGACCCGCAACCCTGGCCAGCAACCGAGGCAAAGAACTCCGGCGTGAAGAATGCCTTGAGCTCGGCCACGTTGCGACTGAACTCCCGACTGTCCCAGGGCACGCTGCGACCCCTGACCTGGTTACCCTTGGCGTAGGCGGCCATGGCGTGACGGTACTCGCCCCGGTCCTCGCGGGCCTTCCCCAGCGCAAACAGCAGATGGTAGTAGTCCCGAAACGCACAGGACTTGTCCTGCAGCAGGGCTTCCATGGCAGCAATCTGCGCGTCGGTAAAGCGATAGGTTTTGAGGTTGGCAAGACTCCAGTAGGCCTCTCCCTCGCCGCTGCCCAGCTCAATACATTTTTCGTAGGCGACGATGGCCTCGTCCACGGCGCCCACCGCCCGCAGGGCATGGCCGTAGCTCAGGTAAGCCTGCCTGTGGGCGGGATGCTGTGCGATGACATCCGCGAGCAGGGGAATCGCGCTGGCATGCTCACTGACATCGACCAGGGTCGCCGCCTTGAGTGTCAACCATGCCGCATTGCCGGGATCGCCCTTCAGCAGGATGTCCAGCTCCGCCAGGGCCTCATCGTAGCGATGCCGCTTGTAATACACATTGGCCAACGCGAAGCGGGCTGCGCTGTAATCGGGCGCCAGCTCGACACAGCGCGCCAGCAGGTTCTGGGCGTCGACCAGCGCACCAAGGGACATGCCCAGCTCGCCGAGCATGCGGATACCGTTTACGTCGGCTGGATGGTCGTGGACATATTGGCGCAGAATGGGCTCTGCCAGCGCCAGCTCTCCCGCGCTCACGTGGCCGGCTGCTGCAACCAGTTCCGGCGCGAACTTGCCGGACCCCGACAGCATGGAGCCATGGCCTTCGAGCGGCACACCCATTTGCCTTGAATTCATGGTCGAAGCCTCCCTGTCCCGGCTGCACCAAAGCTCAGCATACGCGTGACGAGTAAAAAAGGCACCGCAGGGAGATCCTCACGGCGCCGGCCAGCCTGCGGGACACAGGGCGTTTAATCGAAGCTCATGCCAAAGCTGATGCCAATCGTGCGGGGCTTGTTGACCGTGACCAGGCGCTGAATGTCGACTGAATTGATGTACAGCTCGGCGACCTTGTCCGTCAGGTTTTCCGCAAACAGGCTGGCGTGCCAGCCGTCCCCTTCAACCCGGAGGCTGGCATTGAGCAGACCGTAGCTGTCCATTTTCTCCCGGTTGGCAAGGAAGATGTCGTTCCACATGGCGTCTGTGTAGCCATAGTTGAGCTGCGCGGAGGATTGCAGGCCCATCAGCTCAAAGCCATAGCGTGCGGTTATGGTGTACTTGCTGTCCGGCGTAAAAGGAAGGTCCTGACCATCGATTGCCGAAGCCGGCTCTCCCGGTGCGCGGAAATAGTCTTCCGTCAACTCGGCCTTGTTGTAGGCATAGGACAACACGAGCTCGAGCTTCTCTGTCACCAGGAAGGTGCTGTCAAGCTCAAGCCCCCGGCTCTCCGCCTGGCCGACGTTGTCCACCAGCCCGAGCAATGATATATCGGGATTAAAGAAGCCGATCTGGATGTCGTCCCACTCCATGAAGTAGAGCGCACCGTTCAGGCGCCAGCGGCCATCCAGCAGGGTGCTCTTCACGCCCAGCTCATAGCTTGTCAGGAAGTCCGGCTCGTAGGTCTGGCCCACCCCGGGGGCACGGTTGGTGCCACCTGGCCGATAGCCTTCGGCAAACGTGGCATACATCATCACGTCGTCGCTGAAGTTGTAGGCAAGATTCAGCTTGAGTGTGCCGTCATCACCGGAAAACTTGCTGTCCACATTGTCCGGCGGGCGCGTATCCGAGAACGCGAAACAGCAGTTGGGCCAGAACACGGTACCCACGAAGCCCTGCAGGGTGGTTTCGCCATCGAACCAGCGGTAGCCGATGGTGCCTTTGAGATTGTCGGTAAACCGGTAGCCGAACTCCCCGAACAAGGAAATCTCGCTGTCCTCGCGCCGCTGGTCGGTCTGGAAGTAGAGGTCGTCTTCAACCGCAGCGCCCGGGTTGATGGGGGGAACGGACCAGCGGCTGTCGAAGGCCGTTTTCTGTTTTGAATAGAAGGTGCCGAGAACCCAGTCCACACGCTCGCCCTGGGACATGAGCCTGAGCTCGTGGGTCTGGTACTTCATATCTGTTTGGTTCGAGTACTGGATACTCGGATCGACGCATGGACCGAAGTAGGATACATAGCAGGTGTAAAAGGGCTCTACGAACCCGTCGATGGAGTAGTGTGAGTAATCACTGTAGGTATCAAACTGGCGATCCAGGTAGGAACCCGCATAGGTCAGGTCGGCAAAACCGAGATCTCCCTGTACCGTCAGCGAGAACTGGGTCCACTCGTCTTCCTGCCGGTCCTCGAAGAAGCGCCCGACCTTGAATTCGCCGAGGCCCTCCGGGTCGTGATCCCACACCCCATCGGCTTCAAGGCTCTGGTACATGACGCTGGCAGTGGTCGTCCAGCTATCCGACAGGTCGACACTGAGCGCAGCGCGCATGCCCTGCTTCTCCGACTCGTTGAAGTCGTCCTTGACGAAACCTTCATTGCCGCGCGTGATGCCACTGAGGGGAAAGCTGATCGTGGAGGGAGCGGCATCAATGTAGCCGCCGTCATCGTCCCACCAGCCGGTGAGGCGCAGTGCCGCGCTGTCGCCCAGCGGAATATTGACAAAACCCTCCGTCATCCAGCCATCGCCGCCGCCGGAGATGGTTTCTGCAGAGACATCAAATCCGGCCTCGAAGGCGCTGGGATCGGGCTTGTTGGTAATGATCCTGAGGTTCCCGGCCTGGGAGGCGGCCCCGTACAGCGTACCCTGGGGCCCCATCAGGACCTCGATACGCTCCACGTCGTAAATATGGACATCCAGATTGAACCCAATCGCGGTAACCGGCTGCTCGTTCAGGTAAATGGCCACCGAGGGACCCTGCAGGGACTGGTTGGAGTTACCGCCCTCGGAAATGCCCCGCATGAACAGCGAAGCCTGGCCCGGTCGGCGCTGGTTGTAGGAAATCGACGGCAGTTGCGCGACATAATCCTGGAAATTGGTGATATTCAGGTCGTCGAGGTCGCTCTGGTTGAGCGCCGAAATGCTGATAGGGACATCCTGCAGGCTCTCCGCCCGCTTCTGTGCCGTCACTACGACCTCTTCCAGCCTGAAACTGTCCTGGGCGTGGACCATGGAACTTGCCGCCAGCGCTGCCAGCAGAGTGGCATTCCTGACCTGCATGGCAATCGGCTTGCGCGGTGAGCGCCCGGGAAACGGGGAGGCAATCGGTCGATCTTGTCTCATGCTACTTCTCCACTATTTATCGTTATGAGTACAAAGCAGTACTTAGGCGTGGAGAGTACTTCCCCTGTGGAAATCCCGGCAAACGAGCATTTCTCTAGCACGCATTAGAAAATCTGATGCATATGCGCGTTATAAATCCTGAATTCATCTGCACCACAATACAAGGGCATGAGCCCAAGTAACGTATTCTGGCAGCTCTGCGCCGCCTCCTGGCGCTGATATCACCCACGGGGCCGGGCTCGCGTACACCGCCTGCCGAACTCGCGGGAAGCGAGGATCAGCCCGACCCAGGGTATGCCACACTGGGAACAGCCGGTGCAAACGATAACGGCCATGGACGCGTTCTGGGCCAGCTCCAGGGAAGGCTGCTCCAGCGTCCACTCCGGCACCGGAGCCGCTGGACGACTTTCAGATCAGTGCCTATGCTTGCGCGGCAGAAACAAGAGATAGACGTGGCGGGGGTAGGGGAAGTGGTGAAAGCGGCATTGGTCGGGGTCCTGCTGGTCCTGCTGGGAGGTTGCGCCGCGATGTCGGAGCAGGAATGCCTGTCGACCGACTGGTATGAGCGCGGCGTTGCCGATGGTCGAGCCGGGCATCCCTCGGGTCGCATCGACAGCTACCGGGAGGCTTGCGCCGGGGTAGAGGTTCGGCCGGACATTGCGCTCTGGCAACAGGGGCGGGAAGCAGGACTGGAAGAATTCTGCCAGCTGCCCCTGGCGGTCGAGCGCGGACTGAATGGCTACAGCTATTCGCGGGTATGCAATGACCCGAATTATGACCGGCTATACCACAGCGCCAGGGCGCTGGGTGATGTCCGCGATCAGATCGAGAGCATCGATGCCCAGTTCAGTGCCCGGGAACAGGATTTACTCTACAACAAGAAACTCAGCGACCAGCAAAGGCAGCAACTGGCCATCGAGATTCGCAATCTTGATCGCCAGCGGGACCGCGCCCGCGATGACCGCGGGGATGCGGAGCGACAGCTGGACCGGTTGCGCGACGAGCTTGGAGTCTGACTTGTGACCACGCGCAGACGTTGCCGGGAGGTGCTGATCAGGCCCCTATCCTGCCCCCATCCTCCCGGGTAATCACCACCGTCGCCGAGCGCGGCACCGACTCTCCGCCCCCGGGCCAGTGGCTGGCCAAGCTGCCGGCGGCAAATTCCTCCGCTGTGGTGCTGGCGCCGGGGTGCTGCACGTTGACGAACATGGTGGTCTGGTCGGGCGTGGTGACGACGCCGGTGATCTCAGCGCCCGGGGGGCCGGTAAAAAAGCGCCGCAGCTCACCGCTGTCCGGGTCGGCGGCCAGCATGGCGTTGTTGCCCATGGGCCGGTAAGCGCCCCGGTTCTGCACCTCGTCCGAGATATCGGTCTGTATCCACAGGCGGCGGTCGGCGTCGAACCAAAGCCCATCAGGGTTGGCGAGGAGGTTGGCGGCATCCAGGGGCTTGCCCCGGAGATCGCGCCCGGACTCGGCGTCACCTGCCAGCAGGAACAGTTCCCAGGCAAAGGTCATTGCTGCGTGGTCATTGCCGGCCTCGCGCCAGCGCACGATCTGGCCCATGGCATTCTCCGCCCGCGGATTGGCGCCACCCGCCTGCCCGACGCTGCGCCGGGTATTCTTGGTCAGGGTGAAGTACAGCTGCCCGGTGGCGGGATCGACCGCGCCCCATTCCGGGCGGTCCATCGGCGTGGCGCCGGCGACATCGGCAGCCCCGCGGGTATTGAGCAGGACATCCGCCAGGCTGACAAAGCCGTTCTCCGGGCCGAGCCCATTGGCACCGGGGGCCAGCTTCAACCACTCCCCGCTGCCGTCACTGTCGAAGCGCGCGGCATAGAGCGTGCCCTCGTCCAGCAGCGAACCGCTGGCAGTCGCCGCATGGTAGGGCCTGGCGGACACGAACTTGTAAATGTATTCGAACATTGAATCATCGCCGGAATAGAGCACCACCGGCTCGCCCTCCCGCACCGGCGCGAACACCACACCCTCGTGGGCGAAACGGCCCAGATGGGTGCGTTTGACCGGTGTACTCGCGGGATCGAAGGGGTCGATTTCCACCACCCAGCCAAAGGCATGGGGTTCATGGCGAAAGTCCCGCTGCGGGCTGTCGGCGCGCGGCGTGGCGTCAAAACGCGCGTACTGCGCCGCCTCCTCGCCCGCATTGGCCGCCGCCAGATGCCAGCGCCAGGCGTTGAGCGGCCCGACCCCGTAACGGGACAGGGAGGCCGGCATCGCGCCCTGTTCGCGAGCGAAGTAATAGCGCCAGTTCTCCTCGCAGGTGAGGTAGGTGCCCCAGGGCGTGACCCCATGGGCGCAGTTGTTCAGGGTGCCGCGCCCGCGAGTTCCATCCGGGCTGTAGGCGGTCTGCAGGCGCGGGTCGCCGCGCAGCGGGCCGCTGAACAGCATCGGCGTCAGCGCCGAAATGCGCCGGTTCAGCGGATCCCGCAGCGGCCGCCACTGGCCGTCCTCCGCGCGGCGGATGCGTACGATGCTCACCCCGTGAGCGTGCATTTCCTTCAGCACCTGGTCCGGATCACGGCTGCCATCCCCTCGCAGCGGCACGTCAAAACTGCCCAGTTCCAGCCCCGCAGCCGCCTGGTGCATCAGGCGCGGCTCAGCGTACTCGTGGTTGACCACCAGCAAACCCTCGCTGGAGCTGCCCGCGAGGGGAAAAAAATGCATGCCGTCGTGGTGGGCGCCCATCTGCATGGCCTGTTCGGCCCCGCTGTTGTCGGGCGAGAATGCCGGGTACGTGCCAGTGATGGGTTCGCCCCAGGGGAGCAGGACCTGAACCCGGTACCCGGGCGGGACCACCGCAGTGTCGGCGCGGCTGACGGGAACCGCCTCGAAGCCCAGCAACCTTGACGCTCCATCCGCACCCTGCTCGCGCGTCAGCGCAGGGGCCGGCAGCCCCCCAAACAGGCTCCCGATTGCCAGACCCAGGCCGCCGCGCAGAATAGCCCTGCGCGGATAGCGAGCGCCAACCACCGCCTGAAAGTCGGGCTGCGGTACCGGCGTGCGAGCCGGTTCTTCGTTGGCGACAAACGCGGGATCGGCGGGACCCGGGATGGCGTGGTCGGTCATGGACACTCCTGTTGCAGTGGTGATGGGCCTGCGCAGCATAGCCGCTCATTATGACGGAAGTCCTGTTGCCGCGGGACGCGCGGGTCTCCAAACTGCTAGACTTCCCGGCCACGCACAATCGGCAGCAAGCACCCTGTGACCCAACTCAACCCCCGCCAGCGCGAAGCAGTGCGCTACATCGACGGCCCCCTGCTGGTTCTCGCCGGCGCCGGCAGCGGCAAGACCAGCGTCATCACCCGCAAGATCGCCTACCTGGTGGAGCAGTGTGGCATCCAGTCCCGCCGCATCGCCGCGGTCACGTTTACCAACAAGGCGGCGCGGGAGATGAAAGAGCGGGTCGGCAAACTGCTGGGCGCGCAGACCGCCGAGGGCCTCACGGTCAGCACCTTCCACCAGCTGGGGCTGAAGATCATCCGCGAGGAGCGCAAGGCGCTGGAGATGAAGGCCGGTTTCTCCATCTTCGATGGCGAGGACACCCGCAACCTGATCCGCGACCTGCTGATCCAGGAACACGGGGCCGAGGGTGACCAGGCGCAGCTGATCCAGCAGCGCATTTCCAACTGGAAGAACGACCGGGTATTGCCGGAAGAGGCGCTGGCCCACGCCAAAAGCCCCGCCGACATGCTGTTCGCCCAGGCCTACCAGCGCTATCGCAAGGCCCTGCGGGCCTACAATGCCCTGGATTTCGACGACCTGATCCTGCTCCCCACCATCCTCTTCCAGCACCAGCCGGATATCCTGACAAAGTGGCAGGAGCGCCTGCACTATCTCCTGGTGGACGAGTACCAGGACACCAACGCCAGCCAGTACCTGCTGGTGCGCCAGCTGATCGGCCTGGGCGGCGGCCTCACCGTGGTGGGTGACGACGACCAGTCCATCTACGCCTGGCGCGGCGCGCGACCGGAGAACCTGGCCCTGCTGCAGGATGACTTCCCCGGCCTCAAGGTGGTCAAGCTGGAGCAGAATTACCGCTCCACCGCACGCATTCTCAAGGCCGCCAATACCCTGATCGCCAACAACGCGCACGTGTTCGAGAAACAGCTGTGGAGCGAACTGGGCGCCGGCGACCCGCTGCGGGTACTGCGCTGTGCCGACGAACAGCACGAGGTCGACCAGGTGGTGGCGGAGATACTCGACCACAAGCTGCGCAAGCGCACCCGCTTTGGCGACTACGCCATTCTGTACCGGGGCAACCACCAGTCGCGGCTGCTGGAACTGGCCCTGCAGCAACAGCAGCTGCCCTACCACCTGAGCGGCGGTACCTCGTTCTTCGCCCGCAACGAGGTCAAGGACATCATGGCCTACCTGCGCCTGCTGGTGAACGAGAACGACGACAACGCCTTCCTGCGCATCGCCAATGTGCCGCGGCGCAAACTGGGCCCGTCTACCCTGGAGGCGCTGGGCACCCATGCCACCGCCCGCCATTGCAGCCTGAGCCAGGCCCTGCAGCATATCGATGCCGGGGCCCTGCCCGAGGCCGGCCTCAAGCGCCTGCGGGAGTTCCACCACTGGCTGTCCGGCCTGCGCCGCCAGGCCGAGGGCGGCAACGGCATCGGCGCTATCCGCCAGCTGATCCGCGACATCGACTACGCCGACTGGCTGCTGCAGCTGAGCTCCAGCGAGGACGTGGCCGAGCGCCGCATGGGCAATGTCACCTTCCTGGTCGACAGCCTGGAACGGGTGATGCGGGACGAGGAGATCGGCCTGGACGAGGCGGTAAGCCGCCTGCTGCTGCGCGACCTGCTGGAGCAGCAGGAAGAGGAAAAAGCCGGCCCCGACAGCGTCCAGTTGATGACCCTGCACGCCTCCAAGGGCCTGGAGTTCCCCCACGTGTTCATCATCGGCATGGAGGAGAACCTGCTGCCGCACCGGGCCAGTATCGAGGAAGACAACATCGCCGAGGAGCGGCGCCTGGCCTACGTCGGCATTACCCGCGCCCGGGAAACCCTGACCATGACCATGGCCCTGAAGCGGCGCCAGTACGGCGAGATCATCAGCTGCGAGCCCAGCCGCTTCCTCGCTGAACTGCCGCCGGACGACCTGCAGTGGCAGGGCGGCGACGCCGACACCGCCGAGGCCAACGAGCAGCGCGCCACGGAGACCCTGAGCAGCCTGAAATCGCTGTTTGCCTGAAACTCAGGCGGAATGTTCGGGCGGCGCCAGTCCCAGCCGCCGCTTGATACGCTCGCGCACAGTCTGGATGATGGCGTAGAAGCCGGGGATAAAGAAGGTGCCCACCAGCAGCGCCGCCAGCATGCCGCCGAACACCGTGATGCCCAGCGAGCGCTGGCCGAAGGCACCGGCGCCGGAGGCGAACACCAGCGGCAGGATACCCAGAATGAAGGACACCGCGGTCATGCACACCGCGCGAAAGCGCAGCCGGCCGGCGTCGGCGGCCGCCTCCAGGATGCCCTGCCCTCCCTGCTCGCGCAGTTGCCGGGCAAACTCCACAATCAGGATGGCGTTCTTCGCCGCCATGGCAATCAGCAGCACCAGGCCGATCTGGGCGTAGAGATTGAGGGCCTGCCCGGTCAGCAGCAGCGCCAGGATGGCGCCACCGATCGCCATCGGCACTACCAGGATGATAGCCACCGGAATCGACCAGCTTTCATACTGCGCCACCAGGAACAGGTACACAAAGACCAGCGCCAGCCCGAAGCCGAGGACAGCGGTGTTGCCCGCCTGTCGCTCCTGATAGGCGGAGCCGGTCCAGTCGATCCGGTAACCGGCTGGCAGGCGGGTCGCCGCGGTCTCAAGCGCCGCCATGGCATTGCCGCTGCTGTAGCCCGGGGCGGCATTGCCGCGCACCGTTGCCGCGCGGTAGAGGTTGTAGCGCTGGACCACGTCGGGGCCCAGCATCAGGCGGCTGCTGACCAGGGTACTGAGCGGCACCATCTCCCCGCTCGAGGCTTTGACATAGAAGTGTTCCAGCCCCTCGAGATCGGCTCGGAAGGGGGCATCGGCCTGCATGGTGACCTGGTAGGTCTGGCCGAACTTGTTGAAATCGTTGATGTACATTGAGCCCAGCTGGGCCTGCAGGGTCATGAAGACCTCATCCAGCGGTACGCCGAGATTCTTCGCCTTGACCCGGTCCACGTCGATGAAATACTGCGGCACATTGGCCCGGAAGCTGCTGAACACGCCGGTGAGGGCCGCCTGTTCGTTGCTGTCGACGATAAAATTGTTGAGCACTGCAGCCAGCTCCGCCGGGCTGCGGGCCAGGGTATCCTGCAGCATCAGCTCCAGCCCACCCACGGCACCCATGCCGGGTACCGCCGGCGGCGCGATGGCATACACCTGGGCCTCAGGCACCTGCGCGAAGGCCCGCGCATTGATCCGTTGGGCGACGCTGAATACCAGCTGTGCCTCCTGCTCGCGTTCATCCCAGTGCTTCAGCACCACGAACAGAGTGCCGGCATTGCTGGCCATGGCCCCGGTCAGGATCGAGAAGCCGCTAACCTCGGTTACGCTCTGCACCGCCGGGTCCTCGACAATGATATCGGCCACCTTGCGCACGACGTCCCGGGTGCGCAGCAGGGAGGCGGCGTCCGGCAACTGCACGTTCACCAGCAGCGCACCCTTGTCCTCGTCCGGCACCAGCGCCGTGGGAATGCTGAGCACCCCCAGCGCCAGGGCCCCCATCCACAGCAGGAAGATAAGCCCGACCACCGCGAGCTTGCGCAGCACCCAGCCAACGCCGCGGCTGTAGCCGCCGGTGACGCGGGCGAAAAAGGCCAGGAAGGCGCGGTACCAGGCGGCATCGCGTTGCCCGCCCTGACGCAACAGCAGCGCGCAGAGGGCGGGGCTGAGGGTGAGCGCATTGAGGGAGGAGAACACCACCGCGATGCAGATGGTGACGCCGAACTGGCGGTACATTTCGCCGGTAATGCCCGGCAGCGTCGCCACCGGGACAAACACCGCCAGCAGCACCAGGGTGGTCGCAATAATGGCCCCGCTCACCTCCCGCATGGTGACCAGGGCCGCCTGGCGCGGCGCCAGCGCCGGATCAGCGCGCAGATGACGGTCGCAGTTTTCGATCACCAGGATCGCGTCATCCACCACGATGCCGATCGCCAGGATCAGCGCGAACAGGGTCATGGTGTTGATCGACATGTCCAGCAGCAACAGCACCGCCAGCGACGACACCAGCGATACCGGGATGGTGACCGCCGGTATCAGGGTGGCGCGCAGGCTGCCGAGGAAAATGTAGGTAATCAGGATCACCAGCGCCACCGCCATGGCCAGCGACAGCAGCACCTGGGACACCGCCGTGGAGACGTAGCGGGTGGTGTCATAGTTGATCTGGTAGGTCATGCCCTGCGGGAAGCCCTCAGCCACCTCCGTCAGCAGCGCATTGACGGCAGCCCCGACCTGCAGCGCGTTGGCGTCCGAGGCCTGGTACAGGGCCACGTTCACCGCCGGGCGGCCGTTGATCTCACCGAAGAACGCGTAGCCGGACTGGCCCAGCTCGATCCGCGCCACATCCCTGAGGTAGATCGCCGAGCCATCGGGTCGCGCCCGCAGCACGATGTTCTCGAATTCCTCGACCTCCTGCAGCCGCCCCTTGACCCGCAGGGTGAATTCCGTCTCCATGCGCCGGTCAAAGGGTGCACCGCCGATCTTGCCGGCGGCGACCTGGACATTCTGCTCACTGAGCGCGGCGTAGATGTCGGAGACCGACAGCCCGCGGTTGGCCATCTTGTCCGGGTCCAGCCACAAACGCATGGCGTAATCCGCTTCGCCGATCACGGTGGCGCCGGATATCCCGGGAACCCGGCTCAGCGACGCCAGCACATTGATCTTGACGTAGTTGGACAGGAACTTGTAATCCAGCGAATCGTCGGGAGAGGTAAAGCTGACGATCTTCAGCATGTCCGGCGCGCGCTCGACGATGGTCAGGCCCCGGGCAGTGACTTCCGCCGGCAGGGAGGGCTCCGCCAGCTTGACCCGGTTCTGCACCCGCACCAGCGCCATATCCGCATCGGTGCCAATCTCGAAGGTGACCGTCAGGGAGTAGCTGCCGTCGTTGGCGCTCTTGGAGGACATGTAGATCATGTCCTCCACTCCGTTCACCGCATCCTCGATCGGCGTGCCTACCGCCGCTTCCACCACCTCTGCCGCCGCGCCCGGGTAGGAGCCCGACACCACGATATTGGGCGGGGCGATAGGCGGGTATTCGTTCACCGGCAGCAGGGCCATGGCGAGGGAGCCGAGCAGGGTCAGGACAATGGCAATGACCAGGGCGAACTTGGGGCGCGCGACAAAGAAGGCACTGAACATGCCGCTACGCCCCGCCGCCTGACACCGTCGCGGTGACCTCTACCGGCATGCCCGCGCGCACCTGCTGCAGTCCGCGTACAATGACCCGGTCGCCGTCGTCCACGCCCTCCTTCACCAGCACCAGGTCGTCAAAGCGCTCACCCAGTTCCACATTGTGGCGAGCGACGGTGCTGTCGGCGCCCACCACCAGCACAAACGTGCCCTGCTGGTCCGCCTGCACGGCCGCCAGGGGCAGGAACAGCCCTTCCAGCAGCTGGGTATCCTGCAAGGTCACCCGGACATACTGACCGGGCACCAGCAGGCCGTAGGGATTGGGGATCCGTGCACGGGCCTCCATGGTGCCGGTACTGGCGTCGATCCGGTTGCCGAAATAATCGATCTGGCCGACCTCCGGGTAGACCACGCCGTTGGCCAGCTCCAGCATGACTTCCACCCCCCTGAGGTCGGCGACGCTGGGATTGGCGGTGACGCGCTGGCTGATCTGGGCGATGTAGGTGGCCTCGGACACCTGGAACAGGGCCTCGATGGGATCGACGCTGACCAGGCTGGTGAGATCGCCGCTGGTGGGCCCCACCAGGTCACCGGCGCTGACCTGGCTGCGGCCGATGCGACCGGCGATGGGCGCCTTGATGGTGGTGAAACCCAGGTTGACCTCGGCGCTGGTCACCTGGGCCCGGGCCGCCTCGATACTGGCGTCCGCATCCAGTTTCTGGGCGGTGAGATTGTCCATCTCCACCTGGGAGATCGCACCCTTGGGCAGCAGTTCCTGGCCCCGCTTGTAGTTGCGCTCGGCGTTGGCCTGGTTGGCGGTCGCCGCCGCCAGCTCGGCCCTGGCCTTGGCCAGCGCCGCGGCGTATTCCGAGGGGTCGATGCGGTAGAGCACGTCCCCGGCCGCAACCTGTTCACCCTCGGTGAACTCCCGCGCCAGCAGGTAACCACTGACCATGGCGCGGATGGTGACATCGTCCTTGGCCACCAGGCGGCCGACATACACCGACCTGGGCTGGTAGGGTTCCAGGCGCACGGTATCGACAACCACCCCCACCACGGGCCGGGGCGCCGGCTCCTCGGCGCAGGCGAACAGCAACAGCGCCGCCG
>NZ_JAVKCQ010000204.1:0-2398 GCF_040222615.1 Haliea sp. | reverse complement strand
CTGGCCACGCTCACAACGACCTGCTGCAAAGCCTCGCCACGCGCGGCCTGGCGGGAGGGCTGAGCTGGTTGTTGCTGCTCGCGGTACCGGTCGCCGTGTTTGCCCGCTACCTGCGGGCCGGCGAGCCCGCGGTGGCCTTTGTCGCCTCAGTGGGGGTGATGCTGCCGGTGGGATATGCGGTGTTCGGACTGACCGAGGCGGTATTCTCCCGCAGCCTCTTTGTCACTTTCTTTGTGCTGACCCTGGCGGCCACCGGTGCCGCGCTGGTGCTCGAGCTGAACCGTGCCTGCAGCCGGCGGCGGGCGGTCAGCGTGTCGGCCATTGTCATTACGCGGGATGAAGAGCAGCATATCGGCGATTGCCTGGCCTCAGTGGCCGCGGTGGCCGACGAGATCATTGTGCTGGACAGCGGCAGTACGGATGCCACGGTTGAAATTGCCCGCCGCTACACGGACAAGGTGGTGGTCACCGACTGGCCCGGCTTTGGCATCCAGAAGCAGCGCGCCCTGGAACGCGCAACCGGCGACTGGGTACTTTCCATCGATGCGGATGAGCGGGTGAGCCCGGGGCTGGCGGCAGAGATCAACCATGTGCTTGCCGCCCCCACGGCGGACGCCTACTGCCTGCCCTGGGCAGTGACGATCTACGGCAGCCGGCTGGATTTCGGGCGCAGCGGGCGGGCGCCGCTGCGCCTGTTCCGGCGCGCTGGCGTGCGCTTTTCGGACGCGCTGGTGCACGAGAAAATACTGCTGCCGGAAGGGCGGCGGGTGCAGACCCTGCGCGGCAGGCTGGTGCACTACACCCACCGTGACTTCGGCCACGCCCTGCAGAAAGGGGCCCAGTATGCCTGGCTGGGCGCCGGCGAGAAGCACCGGCAGGGCAAGCGCGTGCGCTCCCTGCTGTACCCCACCCTGCGCGGCCTGCTCACCTTTGTCCACGTCTATGTGCTGCGCCTGGGCTTCCTCGACGGCCAGGTCGGCTTTCTCTCCGCGGTGCTGTATTCGCAGGTGAGCTTCAACAAGTACGCGGGCCTGTGGACCCGCGACCGGCCCCGCTACGGCTCTGACTGAGCAGTCACCCGCAGGGCCTTGCGCAGGCGCTGGCGCATCTTCAGCTTGCGCCACAGGTTCAGCGGCTTGCGTCGCGGCGTCGGACCCGCTGCCAGCACTTCATCCACCGCGTCCAGGATGCGCCCGCTGGCGCGGCCATCGCTGAACTCGTGCAGTTCCCGGCACAGGGCGCGGGCCGCCTCCAGCAGTGCGGCCGGGCGCTCCAGCGCCTCCGCCAGGGCGGCTTCCACCTCGTCCACGTGCTCCACGTCCAGCAGCCAGGGGCCCGCCATGCGACTGCGGTAGGTCACCACCGGCCGGTCCAGGAACATGAATTCGAACATGATGGAGGAGGTGTCGCAGAGCATGACATCGGCCTCCGCCAGCAGCGGCAGCAAGTCCGTATCGCTGTCGACAAAGCGCAGATTGGGTCCGCTGAGCGCCCGATAGCGGGCCACCACCTCCGGGTCCATTTTCGGGTGCAGGGTGACCAGGAAACGCCATTTCCCGCTCGCTGCCAGCCCGGCGATGACGCTTTCCAGCGCCGGTGCCGAGGTGATTGCCCGGCTGAAGGTGGAGGCGTAGAACACCACCGGCGGTGCATCGCTGCGGCGTGGCCTCGGTCCCGCGGGGGCACCGGCAGCGAACAGCGGGTCCAGCTTGGGCCAGCCGGTCCTGGCGACGCGAAAGTGGCCGTGGCGCTTGGCCAGGGCGGAGAACTTCGCGGTGTCTGTCTCGGCGTGGGTGCAGTAGAGATCGAACCAGCCGCGGATGGTGTAGTGGTCGCTCTCGGCTTCGCTGGCGTGGCCGCGCTTGTTGCGGGCCAGGCCGTGAAAGACTTCCACCTTGATGCCGGGGAGGCAATGCGGCACCCAGTCACCGGGCACGAAGGTCGCCACGGCGGGGTAGGCGCGGGCCTCCTCCAGCGTTGCCAGCAACCGCTCGTCCGCCCGCAGCGGCGCCGTGCTGCAGCCGGCCACAAACCAGGCCGCCTCGTCACCCCGGCGCCGGATCTCCGCCTGCAGCGGGCGCAGGATGGAGTAGGCATAGGGCTGGTTGACGAAAAACAGGTAGCGGCGCATGGGGGGCGATGTGGGTTCTGGACCGGGAAGCGCTGAGTCTAGCACAGTGCCTTATTCGGCAGGCTGACGGTAGGGGTTGGGCTCGCCGGGGGGCCGGTGGCGGAAGCGCTTGTACTCCCACTGGTACTGTTCCGGGGCCTCGCGGACACAGGCTTCCACCGAGCGGTTCAGCGCGGTGGTCGCCACCACCGGGTCGGGATCGGCAATACCCTCGGCGCAGCGACGCACCACCAGACGGAAGCCGCTGCCGTCGGGCAGCCGCTGGCA
>NZ_JAVKCQ010000203.1:0-7500 GCF_040222615.1 Haliea sp. | reverse complement strand
GTCGGGACAGCCGCGCTGCGCTGCTGCGACTGGCAGAGCAGGCGCAGCTGCCGGTGCGCGCGGGGCAACTGCTGGCGGGGGCACCGCTGAACAACACGGAGTCGCGAGCGGCACTGCATACCCTGCTCCGGGCCCGGACCGCCCCGACTGGCCTCAATGCGGAGTTCAGCGCGGTAGAGGACACCCGCCAGCGCATGCGGCTCTGGTGTGACCGGATCAACGGGGGCCACTTGCTGGGCCATTCCGGCGCGGTCATCAGGGATGTGGTCAATATCGGCATCGGCGGTTCCGACCTGGGACCGCGCCTGGTGACCGGGGCGCTGGCCGCCTTTCGCGGCCCCGTGCGCTGCCACTACGTGGCCAATGTCGACCCCGCCGACCTGCACTACACCCTGCAGGGGCTGGACCCGGACTCCACCCTGTTCATACTCTGCTCCAAATCCTTCCGCACCGAGGAGACCCTGGCCAACGGTGTCGCCGCCCGCGACTGGCTGCTGGCAGCCGGAACACCGGTGGAGGATCTACAACGCCACTTTCTCGCCATCACCACCAATCTGGAGGCCGCTGCGGAGTTTGGCGTTCCGGCCGACAACTGCCTGCCGCTGTGGGACTGGGTTGGCGGGCGCTATTCCCTCTGGTCCGCCGTCGGCCTCAGCGCCGCAATTGCCATCGGCTGGGAAAATTTCAGCCAGCTGCTCGGCGGCGCCGAGGAGATGGACCACCACTTCGCCAGCGCCAACAGCGTCCACAACCTGCCCATGCTGATGAGCCTGCTGGAGATCTGGTACTGCAACTTTTTTGCCGCCGGCAACCAGGTCGTGCTGCCCTATGACCAGGGTCTGGCGCGCCTGCCGGACTTCCTCCAGCAGCTGACGATGGAGAGCAATGGCAAGCGCGTCACCCGGGGCGGCGAGCCACTGGACTATGACAGCGCTCCGGTGTTGTGGGGGTCCGCCGGCACCATGGGCCAGCACTCCTTCCACCAACTGCTGCACCAGGGCACTCGCCTCTGCCCGGCCGATTTTATCCTGCCGCTGACAACCTCCCTGGGGGATGATGGTCGCCACCGGATGCTGGTCGCCAACGGCCTCGCCCAGAGTCGCACCCTGATGATCGGGCGCAGTGAGGACGAGGCCCGGGCCAGCCTGCTGGAGCGGGGAATGGACAGCGCAGAGGCGAACCGGCTGGCAGCACACCTGGCCATGCCGGGGAACCGGCCCAGCAGCGTGATCACCCTGGACGCCGTGACACCACACAGTCTCGGTGCCCTGCTGGCCTTGTATGAACATCGTACCTTCTGCAGCGGCCAGCTCTGGGGCATCAACTCCTTTGACCAGTGGGGCGTGGAGCTCGGCAAGGAAATCGGCACCGCCATCCTCAAGCGCCTGCAGCAGGCGGACGGCCCCCGGAACATGGATGCAGCCACCGAGCGGCTGCTCACCGAGTGGCACGCCGCGCAGCAGCGGCAAGCGCCGCAGGCTGCAAGCTAGGCGTCGAGCAGCGCCAGCAGCTCCCTGGTGCGCGTCTCCATCAGGGTCACATTGCCCCGGCTCTCCACGTTGAGGCGCACCACTGGCTCGGTGTTGGACAGACGCAGGTTGAAACGCCAGTCCTCGAACTCCATGCTGACTCCGTCCACAGACTCCACCCGCGAAGCCTCCGGCCCGTAGCGCTCCGACACCCGGGCCAACGCCGCCTGCGGGTCGGCAATGGTGCGATTGATCTCGCCACTGCAGGGAAACGCCGCCACCCGCTCAGCCACCAGCGCTGACAGGGGCAGACCGCGGCTGCCCATCAGGCCGGCGACCAGCAGCCACGGGATCATGCCGCTGTCACAATAGGCAAAGTCGCGAAAGTAGTGGTGCGCGCTCATTTCGCCACCGTAGACCGCGTTCTCCTTGCGCATGCGCTCCTTGATGAACGCGTGACCAGTCTTGCTCTGCACCGCACGACCGCCATAGGCCTGCACCAGGTCCGCCGTGTTCCAGGTCAGACGCGGGTCGTGCACGATGGCTGCGCCCGGATCCTGCTGCAGGAACGCCACTGCCAGCAGGCCCACCAGATAGTAGCCTTCCACGAACTCGCCGCGCTCGTCAAAGAAGAAGCAACGGTCGAAGTCCCCGTCCCAGGCAATCCCCATGTCAGCACTGTGAGCGACCACTGCGGCACTGGTCTGCGCCCGGTTTTCCGGCAGCAGGGGGTTGGGGACGCCATTGGGGAAATGGCCATCCGGCGCATGGTTGAGCTTGATGAACTCGAACGGCAGGTGCGGCTCCAGCAAGTCGATTACCCGCCCGGCGCCGCCGTTGCCGGCGTCGACCACAATCCGCAGCGGCGGCAGGCTGGACACATCCACATAGCTGAGCAGGTGTGCGATGTAGGCAGCGGAGGTATCCAGATGCTGGTAGCTGCCAGCGAGCTCCGCGGCACTGAATTCATTGCGGGCCGCCAGATCACGGATCGCGAACAGGCCACTGTCGCCGGAGATCGGCTGCGAGCGGGCGCGCACGAACTTCATGCCGTTGTAATCCATGGGATTGTGGCTGGCAGTCACCACGATACCGCCATCCATGCCGGCATGGGAGGTGGCGAAGTAGATCTCCTCGGTGCCGCACAGGCCGATATCGCAGACATCCACCCCCTGCTGGCACAGGCCCGCAATCAGGGCGCCCTTGATCGCCTCGCTGCTGAGACGGACATCGTGACCGACAACTACCCGGCGCGGCTTGATCACCTCGGCGAAGGCACAGCCGATACGGTGCGCGATATCCTCGTTGAGCTGGTCCGGAACCCGCCCGCGCACATCGTAGGCCTTGAAGCACTCCAGTGGCTGCACCGCGGGCTCCTGCTCAGCTGTGGGAATAGTGGTTTTCGTACACGAAATTGGTGGCCTCGACAAAGCCAGGTACGCTGCCACAGTCGAAGCGCCGACCCTTGAACCGATAGGCCATAACGCAGCCCTGCCGGGCCTGGGTCTGCAGCGCATCGGTCAACTGTACTTCACCGTTGGCACCGGGCGGTGTTTCGCGCAGGATGTCGAAGATATCCGGGGTCAGGATGTAGCGGCCGATGATTGCCAGGTTGGATGGCGCCACCGAGGCATCGGGCTTTTCCACCATTTCATCGACGCGATAAATGCCGTCTTTCAGGCTCTCGCCGGCAATGACGCCGTACTTGTGGACGTGCTCCATCGGCACTTCCTGGATCGCGACAATGGAGCAGCGGAACTGCCGGTAGAGCTCCGCCATCTGGCTCAGCACACCGGGGCCCTCGTTCAGGCAGAGGTCATCCGACAACACCACGCCAAAAGGCTCGTGGCCGATCAGCACCTCCCCGGTCAGGATGGCGTGGCCCAGGCCTTTCATTTCCCGCTGCCGCACCATGGTGAACACGCCGCGGTCGAGAACTTCGCGGATGCTCTCCAGGTACACTTCCTTGCCGGTGCCGGAGATCTGGTGCTCCAGCTCGAAACTGATGTCGAAGTGGTCGGCTATCGCGCGCTTGCCGCGCCCGGTCACCATCGCGCAGGTGGTCATGCCGGCGGCAATGGCTTCCTCCACGCCGTACTGCACCAGCGGCTTGTTGACAATGGGCAGCATCTCCTTGGGCATGCTTTTGGTCGCGGGCAGGAAACGTGTGCCGTAACCGGCCACGGGGAACAGACACTTCTTGATCATGAATTCTTCTCCTTGCCTGTGGCCGCTCGGTCGCGACCGTAAACATCTTCGAAGCGAACAATATCATCCTCCCCGAGATAGGTTCCGGACTGCACCTCGATCAACTCCAGCGGGATACGCCCGGGATTTGCGAGCCGGTGCTTGCGGCCCAGCGGGATGTAGGTGGATTCGTCTTCCGCGAGCATGAACACCCGATCCTCGCAGGTCACCTCCGCGGTGCCGTGGACCACGATCCAGTGCTCTGCCCGGTGATGGTGCATCTGCAGGGACAGGGTCTGGCCGGGATTGACGATGATGCGCTTGACCTGGAAGCGGTCCGCCGTGACCAGGGATTCGTAGGAGCCCCAGGGGCGGTAGACGCGGGAGTGCAGGGAAGCCTCCGGGCGCGACTCCGCCTTCAGGCGGTTGACGATGCGCTTGACGTCCTGCACCCGATCGCGATCCGCGACCAGGATCGCATCGGCGGTCTCCACCACCACCAGGTTGGCAACGCCGGTCGCGGCCACCAGCCTGGACTCGCTGCGGAAATAACTGTCGCGGCAGTTGTCGAGCATGACATCGCCCTGGGTGGCGTTGCCGTGCTCGTCACGCGCGGCAACCTCCCACAGCGCAGACCAGGCACCCACATCGCTCCAGCCGCAATCCAGCGCGACCACACCGCCTGCCCGGGTATGCTCCATGACAGCATAGTCAATGCTGTCGGCCGGACAGCCAGCGAATGCAACCGCCTCGGGGCGGATGAAATCCAGATCCACCGTGGCGCTGGCCATGGCGCGCCGACAGCAGGCCAGCATCTCCGGCTGGAACTGCCCCAGCTGCTCAAGGTAGGTTGCGGCACGCAACAGGAACATTCCGCTGTTCCAGAGATAGCTGCCGCTGTCCAGGTAGGACTGCGCGGTATCCGCGTCCGGCTTTTCGACGAACGCCTCCAGGGCGTACAGGTCTTCCCCCAGCGCGGCGCCGCAGCGAATGTAACCGTAGCCCGTCTCCGGCGCCTGCGGCACCACCCCGAATGTCATCAGGTGACCCTCCCGGGCCAGCGGCAGGGCCCGGCTCACAGCCTCGGCAAACGCCGCACTGTCCTGGATAATATGATCGGCGGGCAGCACCAGCAGTATCGCCTCGGGGTCCCGGACCTGCTCCTGAAGAGCCGCAAGCGCAACCGCAGGCGCGGTGTTGCGACCAACCGGCTCGAGAATCAATGCACTGGGAGCAATACCGACCTGGCGCAGCTGCTCGGCGACCATAAAACGGTGCTCCTCGTTGCACACCACCACAGGCGCACTGGCCTCGAGATTACCGGTGCGCTCCAGGGTCTGCTGCAGCATGGTGAGTTCTCCCGCCAGCGGCAGGAACTGTTTGGGATGCAGCTCCCTGGACACGGGCCAGAGGCGGCTTCCGACTCCACCGGAGAGTAAAACGGGCGTAAGCATGCTTTTTCCAGTCATGTTGAATCCGCTATCTTAGCTGATGGACAGAGGGCGAGGCCAGCGAGCCCTGGCCGCTCGCCGGGCCACAATGCTGGACTTGTGCCCCGCAGGTATTAGAATGGGCGACCTGAACCCGTTTACCCCACCGGATAAACTCAACGCAGAACCGGTGCCAGCAGCATCACCCCATCCCCGGGCCCGATTGGATACACTATGACTGCACAACACGCATTTGCCAAAGAAGAGCTGGTTGCCTGCGGCCTTGGCAAACTTTTTGGCCCCGGCAACGCCCAGCTTCCCACCGAAAACATGTTGATGCTGGACCGGATCACGCATATCAGTTCGGAGGGTGGCCGCTACGGCAAGGGCGAGATCGTCGCGGAGCTGGATATTCATCCGGATCTGTGGTTTTTCCAGTGCCACTTCCCGGGGGACCCGGTAATGCCGGGCTGCCTGGGCCTGGACGCCATGTGGCAACTCGTGGGCTTCTTCCTCGGCTGGCGCGGCAATCCCGGCCGCGGCAGGGCGCTCGGCTCCGGCGAAGTCAAGTTCACCGGGCAGATCCTGCCCACGGCGCACAAAGTCAGCTACAACATCCACATGAAGCGGGTCATCGAGCGCAAGCTCATCATGGGTATCGCCGATGGCGTGGTATCCGTGGACGGGCGCGAAATCTACAACGCCAGCGACCTGCGGGTCGGACTGTTCTCATCAACGGAGTCGTTCTAGTCCCATGAGCAGACGGGTAGTCATAACAGGGCTCGGCATCGTGTCCTGTCTCGGCAATGATGCCGACACAGTCGCCGACGCCCTCTACGAAGGGCGCTCAGGTATCAGCCTGCGGCAGGAACACATCGACATGGGCATGCGCTCGCACATCGCCGGGGCGCCGGACATCGATGTCGCCGGGCACATCGACCGCAAGCAGCTGCGATTCATGGCCGATGCCGCGGCGTTTGCCTACATCGCGATGCAGCAGGCCATTGCGGATTCCGGGCTCAGCGACCGGGATGTGTCCAATGTCCGCACCGGTATCATAGCCGGCTCCGGCGGCGCCTCCTCCGCCAGCCAGACCGAGGCCGCGGACATCCTGCGCGAGAAGGGCCTGCGCCGGGTCGGCCCCTACCGGGTGACCCAGACCATGGGCAGCACGGTGTCGGCCTGCCTTGCCACTCCCTTCAAGATCAAGGGTGTCAACTACTCCATATCCTCCGCCTGCTCCACCAGCGCCCATTGCATCGGCAGCGCCATGGAACAGATCCAGATGAACAAGCAGGATGTCGTATTCGCCGGTGGCGGTGAAGAACTGCACTGGACCCTGAGCAGCCTGTTCGATGCCATGGGCGCGCTATCGACCAAGTACAACGAGACCCCCGAGCGCGCCTCCCGGGCCTATGATGCCAATCGCGATGGCTTTGTGATCGCCGGCGGCGGCGGCATGCTGGTCCTGGAAGAGCTGGACCACGCCCTCGCGCGCGGTGCAAAAATCTACGCCGAGCTGGTGGGCTACGGCGCCACCTCCGACGGCTACGACATGGTTGCGCCCTCGGGCGAGGGCGCTGTCCGCTGCATGCAGCAGGCCCTGGCTACGGTGGTGGGGCCGGTGGACTATATCAATGCCCATGGCACCAGCACTCCGGCCGGGGATATCCAGGAACTCAAGGCGGTGCGTGAAGCCTATCGCGACCGCGACCACATCCCCGTGATTGGCTCGACCAAATCCCTGTCCGGACACTCACTCGGTGCGGCGGGTGTGCAGGAAGCGATCTACTCGCTGTTGATGCAGCAGCGCGGCTTCATCGCCGCCTCCGCCAATATCGACACGCTGGACCCGGAAGCCGAGGGGCTGCCGATCGCCAGGCAACGCCACGACAACGTGGACCTGCAGCGGGTCATGTCCAACAGTTTCGGCTTTGGCGGTACCCACGCCTCTCTGGTCTTCCAGAAATATCCCGGGTAAGTGTGTAGCCGGCCAGGTGTGGCCGGCGAGGTGCGGCCGGCGAGGTACGTCCTCAGCGACTCCCGGGGAGGTGCGGCCGGGCTGCCCCCAACGCCCGCTTCAGCTTACTCCAGCGACTCCAGCAACAGCACCTGCAGCCAGTCACCAGAACCAACCAGCGCGCCCACCGGCACCACTGCGAGGGCATTGCTGGCACACACCGAACTCAACACTCCTGAACTCTGGTTGTCGAAGGGGGTGGCCAGCATTCCATCTGCACCGGGCGCCAGCGTGACCCTCAGGTATTCCTGCCGGCTACCCGGCCGATCGCGGACAAAACCGGCACGCGCCGAGAGACAGACGGGCGCCACGTCGACGACTCCCTGGGCGCGCAACAGGAACGGACGCGCAAGCAGGCAGAAAGTCACGTAACTTGAAGTCGGGTTGCCGGGCA
>NZ_JAVKCQ010000202.1:0-3099 GCF_040222615.1 Haliea sp. | reverse complement strand
CGGCCCTGAACAGACATTGATCTAGCGTTCCATAGCTGCGGTGCGGCTTCACCAGACCAGCCGTTCATTCATCGCGCAGCATTTTGTCGGCTAAAACGTCGGTCAGCTGACCAAGGGGAAGTTGGCGCAAAAGCGAGGCGGTTGGACGGAGTTTTATTTCCAACATCTTCTATGAGCCTTGCCGCAACAGGCAGACGGACCGAACCAAGGACCCGTAGCCGCAGGTCCCGCATGTGAGCAAAATTGACATTGATCAAGGACGCCGCCAGTTTTTCAACTGACTATTGGGCATGCATTTTTCATCAGCCGTGTGCCGCACCGTCTCCATCCTTACCGCGTTCATGCTCCTCGCCTCATCGGCTGTGGCAAACGACGGGGAAGGCATTGGGATCACTCAAGTCATTGGGACGACAGCTTCAGCCACAACCGGAGCCTTCCAAGATTTCTCTGGTCAGAGCTTTCGACTGCGCGTTGACGCCAAAGACCTGAAGGGCGTTTCGGCGACCAACGCCAAGTTTGTGGCTGATAAATCGACCAAGTTCCTTGAACGGACACGGAGCCGCGCCAGAAGTGTGGGCAACAGTGGCGCGCTCAAATTTGCAGGGGCTGCCTTGCTGACGGGCGACGTCATGGTTGATGTGCTCGCGCGCGTCGATGGAGGGGACCTGCAGGGAGCCATCGCCGGTGGAGGTGCGCTAGCTGGCGGAATGGGTTTTATATCCGGCGTATCGTACATCAGCGGACTGGCGGGCGCCGCCGTAGCCACGGCAGTACCCGTGATCGGCCCGGTGCTGGGGCCAAGTATTGGCGGGGCAGTCGGCAGCGTGGCAGGCGGTTTTCTTGCTGCCACGGCCTACGACTTGCTGATGAAAGACAATGTAGGAGAGGCACTTGAGGAAACGATCGCGCCGCTGTTTGACCAGCGCTCGCAACGGGTGATCGACTTCCTCAACCGGCTGCGCTTGCAAGCGGCAATGGATTTGAAACCTTACCTTGAAAGAGACTATACGGCCGCGGGTGGCTCGAGCCCGCGCGAAGTGGACCTTCTCCCGTTGCCGACACTCGTGGTCCTCCCACCGACACCTTCAGCAAGCAGTTTGTTCCAGCCAGAGCTCCCGCCCGAGGTGATCGCACTTACGAGCTTTGACGCACGGCCGATTGAAGCCACCACTGTGATGGCGGAGGGGAGTGTTTTCCACTCGACACGGGACGAGTGGAACGCAGCGTTTGACGACCGATCTCTCGGCTGCAATGTGCTGTCGATCCGGGATGGGCACTTCTTCCATCATTGCCTGAACGTGGACAACCACGCATGGGATTCCTCCAACACACATGTCGAAATTGACACGTTCTACTTGGGGGTCGTTCAAGGCAATGTGCTGAGCGGATCATTTCTAACGTGGCAGCGGAACCATAATTTTAACAGCACAGACCGCGACGATGTGGAATACATGCGGGTTTTTGGCTCAGGACGCATATCCGGGACGATCGATACGAACGGTCAAATTGCCATTTCAATTGTATATGAGCACAACCAGGTGTTCGACAATCAAGCTGACTGGGTGAACGACTATTTGCATTACACCGGGGAATGGAAAGCCCGCGTACCAGAACAGTTTGCAAAGCTTGAAAGTATTGAAATCGTGTATGAAATCGTCGGTACGGCGGAACAGGGAACGCTGATGCTTCCGAACCTGACAGCCGCCGACATCCGCGACACCGAGTTCGAGCTCCCCGACGTTTTCTTCCAACACGGCGTGTCGCCACCCGAACGCGTGAGGTAGCCCCATGAAAACGATCAGATTTTATATCCTTGCCGCCACTTTGACTATGCTTGTCGCGCTCTCTGGCCCCACCATAGCCTCGCCTGAGCATCCAGAGCTGGCCGAGGTGATGGATGTCTATGTTCCCATCTATTTCCGTAATACACTGACAGACGATCCATTTCGGATCGCCGCCAATGCCCCAGAGCCCGCGGCGCGCTCAGCACTTGAGGCCATGAACGCCGCGTTGGAGGAATGGGGAAGCGGCCCTGCAGACGGTTGGAAATACCTGATGAACGGCGCAGTCTTTGCGGCCACGGGTATCGGCGCTACAGACACGTTTGTGATGTTTTACAATCCCTGGGTCGATGCGGCGCTGGTGACCGAGTGGCGAGATCAACCGGAAGGACTGGATCTCATCGACCTCGAATTGATGCCAGGGGATGTGCTGCGTGGCACCGAAATCCACCCGATACCCGCGTGGCAACGCGCTGGATCACATCCATCGATTGCCATGATCGATACGCTGGCGGACACGGTTGATGGTTTCGAGGATCGTTTCAATGAACCGAGCTTCGCCGCGAATTGGCGCGAGGAACTGGGGTTGGACAATCGCGCCGACGTGACTGAGTTGGTGCTGCCGCTAATCGCGCTAAGGGTGTATGAAGCCCAGTTGCGGCTTTTGGCTATCACGCATTCCGTCGTAGGCGAAGACCCGCTGCTCCAGCCGATGCGTGAGGCGGTGGTAAACCTGGTTGTCACCGCGGCAAAGGTGGGCTTCGCGCCGCTGTTGCAGCAAGCTGACCGCACTCCCAAGGCGATGGCAGAGGTTCTCGCGGCTATTCCGCCAGCATCGATGCAAGGTCTGACCCCAGTCGCATACCTCGGTGATGACGACGAGATAATGATCTACTTTGCGTCGCCGCTAACCGCGGATTTCGCGCTCGCAGCCGTCTTTGCGTATGAGGGCAACACTATGAGCTTACGCGTTCTTGATGTTATTCTCTACGCGGCAGCCGTCGAGGCTGCTCAGGCAGGTTAACCTGCGCTCGCAGCGGTGCTACTCGCTACGGCGACAGATACTTCCGCTCCGGAAACGCTGCCAGACCCTGAGCCATAAGTTAGTTCACGGCTGGGGCTCCCAAGGTTAGACCGGTATGAAAAATAGCGATCGTTCGCCACACGTACCTTTGGGCGCACGAGCACGACAGTGGTACCAAAAAACAAGGCTCACAAGTGCTGATCAAGCCAGAATTGATGGCAGTCCACAATGGCGGTTGTGCGCTCGGAACCGTCATGCGGTGACTTGGCATCTTGAATAGAATCTCCGTCGGAT
>NZ_JAVKCQ010000201.1:0-11678 GCF_040222615.1 Haliea sp. | reverse complement strand
CCGCGCGGCGGCACCCGCGGTGCGCGCCTTCAGCGCCTGGGTGGAGGCCCTGCCCCAGCTCTGAGCCTCAGCGCCGTTCCTGCAGCACCAGCAGCACCAGGACCAGGAAGAAGACGCTGGCGCTGAACATCGGCGCCAGTGCCGGGTGTACCTGGTACAGGGCGCCGGCACAGATTGGCCCGGCCACGAAGCCGATGGCGGGGCAGGCGGCGACCAGGCCGGCCACGGAGCCCTGCTCTTCGGGCGCCACCGAAAGGGAGGCGCCGGCGGAGATGGAGGGCATGGTCAAGCCGAGCCCGGTGCCGACAAAAGCCATGCCCACGGCCAGCAGGGGGAAGTGGTCTGCGCTGGCGAGGATCGCGGCCCCGAACAGCATTGCCAGCAGCCCCAGGCGAATAAACTGGCCGGGCTCCAGCTTGACCCGTTGCATGACGGTAATCTGCACCAGGAAGGTAAAGGCCGCGGAGACCATCAGCGCCGCGCCGGTCATCTGCGCGGTCTGGATGCCGGTCAGGCCCAGTTTGTCCTGCAGGGTAAACCCCAGGGTCTGCTGGATACCCGAGAAGCCCACGAACAGTCCCACCGCCGTGGCCAGCAGGTGCCGGAAGCGGCGGTCGGTAAAGCGCAGGCGCACCCGGAGGTGGCGGGGCACCAGATCGCGCTGCGGGGTGCGCGGTAATTGTCGCCAGACCAGCAGGGCGGCGGAGGCCGCCAGCGCTGCGGCAAAGTACAGGGGCGCAAGCAGGCCAAAGGTCGCCAGGGCGCCACTCACCGCCGGCCCGAGAATGGTGCCCAGACTGTTCGCGGTACCGAGTTTGGCCATGGTCCGGGTACGGTGCTCAGTGCTGCTGTTGTCAGCCGCATAGGCGGTGGTGGCCGGGGTGGTCGCCGACATGATGACCGCCTGGCCACAGCGCGCCAGCAGTGCGACCCCGTACAGCAGGGTGCCGCCCAGCAAACCCGCCAGGCCGGCATAGAGCACGCTGGTAAAGACCAGGGTGCCGGCGGTATAGCCGAGCAGGCCGGTGATGATGATGGGCTTGCGCCCGACGCGATCGCTGAACCGCCCCCAGTGCGGCGACGCGAGGGCAAATATCAGTGCCGAAACGGCGATGATAGAGGTGATTTGCAGTTCACTCAGCGCCACCTCCCGACCCAGGGGCGCAAGGATGGCAAATACCAGTGACTGGCCAATCCCGGTGGCCATCAGGGCCAGGATCAACACGGTCAACTGCCCGGTGGCGAGTTTATTCTCGATCATGCCGCGGCGGCGTTGCGGATGCCCTGTGTCACGCGGGGTCGTCCCGGCCGACCTTGCCCAGCCCGGGCATGAAGCGCGGGTAGCTCACCGGGAACAGACGGGCCAGCAGGTTGATGAACTTTGCGTCGGGGCCAATGATCAGGCGCGGCTTGCGTTTTGCCACCGCAGCGAGGATCTGGGCGGCGGCAGAATCCGCGCTGGTGCGCACATGCTGGTCAAAAATGGCCGCTTTCTCATCAGCGCTGATATCCGCCGGGCCGCCGCGACTGCGGCGGGCGATGTTGGTGCCCACGCCGCCCGGGTGGACACAGCACACATGTACGCTGCTGCCCTCCATCTCCATCCGCAGGGCTTCGGTATAGCCGCGCACCGCGAACTTGGCGGCGTTGTAGGCGGACTGGGTAGGCACCCCGATCATGCCGAAGATGGAGGAAATATTGACCAGATGCCCCTGTGGTGCCGCCTTCAGCAGCGGCAGGAAGGCCAGGGTGCCGTGCACCACGCCCCAGAAATTGATGTTCATCAGCCACTGCACATCGTCGTAGTTGCACTCGTCCACCCGGGCGCTGTAGGCCACCCCGGCGTTGTTGACGACGATGTCTACGTGGTGTTGCTGCTCGGCGATGCCAACGGCCCAGCGGTCCATGGCCGCCTTGTCGGAGACGTCGACCTGGAGCTGGTCTATCGGCAAGTCCTGGCGTTCAAGACTGGCTACCGTGTCGGCCAGGCCCCGGGTGTCGACATCGCTGAGGAAGAGCGCGCAGCCCTCCCGGTTCAACTGCTGCGCCAGGGCGCGGCCGATGCCGGAACCGGCGCCGGTGATCACGGCGGATTTACCTGTGCTGTAGGCCATGGGCGGTAGAGTTTCCCTGTTATTGGTGCGGTACCACATCATAGGAATCCGACTGCGCGACGCAACCGTTTTCTCGGTTCGGTACGATCGGCGCTCTGGCGGACTTTGCTCCCTCCGTTCGCGTGGCGGCCTACGGACTGCGCGTCCCGGCCCTGCGTCGCTCCGGGAGGCGCGGACTCCGATACTCCATTCCGGGCGCATGCGGCGCGCGTTCCCTCAGTGCTTTTGCGCTGCCGTCTGGCCGCGCACGGTGTGAGCGGGGCTGGCACTTGCCATGGCGTCGGTGCCAGTTGAGTCGACCTGTTCCTACTTTCAAGGCTGCAGGTTGGCAGCCACTAAGACAATTGGGCGAGCGCACCGACGTCCTGCAAGTCCGTCTCGAAGCCCCCGCCCCCCGGATCAACGCGGGGCACCTTGACTGGGCACCATCGACTTCGTCTCGGTGAGGATCAGGGATGGCATTGCGCTTGAATCCCGCCAACACTGTCCACCCCTTCCTTTGACAGGGTACCGTGGCCCCCAATCTTGCACCTGCGTTGATCCGGTGCGGGGATGTCGTTTTGCGGACCGGAGGGCGTCGGTGCGTCCACTGTCCCCCGCTTAGAGGCTACCAACCTGCAGCCCTGAAAGTGGGAACAGATCAACACCAAATCTATCTCAGCCATGCCGGGTACCAGCCCGGCTGACAAGGTACGCGGCCAGACGGCAGCGCAAGAACAATGAGGGAACGCGCGCCGCATGCGCCCGTAGTGGAGCAAAAGGAGCATACCCGTGGCGGAGCGACGCACGGCCGGGACGCGCAGTCCGTGAGGCCGCCAGCGGAACGAAGAGTCCCGGCTGGCGCTGGACACTGGCTGGGGTATCCCCTACAATCTTTCGCCAGATTTCACGTGCCCGGATTGCGCCCCGGGTGTCGTCCGTAGCTGTGAACAACCAGAGCTGATTCTATGAGAAAAAGCGAGATGTGGCCTTCCCATCTCGCTTTTTTTCGGGCGCCCGCAGCAAAGGTTTACCGCTGAATCTTGGAGGTGTTCTTGTCCAGTCCAGCCCTGTTAGCCCTTGAAGATGGCACTGTTTTCAGAGGCGTGGCGATAGGTGCTGAAGGCGCCTCGGTCGGCGAAGTGGTGTTCAACACCGCGATGACCGGTTACCAGGAGATCCTTACCGATCCATCCTACGCCCGGCAGATCATCACCCTGACTTATCCCCATATCGGCAACACCGGCACCAATGCCGAGGACGAGGAGTCCGCGGACATCTGGGCCGCCGGGCTGGTGATTCGCGACCTGCCGCTGATGGCCAGCAATTACCGCAGCCAGGAAGACCTCCAGAGCTACCTGCAGCGGCGCAATATTGTCGCCATCGCCGACATCGACACCCGCCGCCTGACCCGCATCCTGCGGGACAAGGGTGCCCAGAACGGCTGCATCATGGCCGGTGCCGATATCGACGAGGACGCGGCGCTGGCCCAGGCCCGCGGGTTTGCCGGCCTCAAGGGCATGGACCTGGCCCGGGTCGTGACGGTGGCTGCGCCCTATGCCTGGCGCGAGGGTAGCTGGCAGCACGAAGCCGGACACAGTGAGCGCGCTGAACAGGAGTTGCCCTGGCACGTGGTGGCCTACGATTACGGCGTCAAGCGCAACATCCTGCGCATGCTGGTGGACCGCGGCTGCCGCCTTACCGTGGTGCCGGCGCAAACGCCTGCCGCGGAAGTGCTCGCGCTGCGTCCGGACGGGGTATTCCTGTCCAACGGCCCCGGCGACCCTGAGCCCTGCGACTATGCCATCGACGCCATCCGCGAGCTGCTGGACACCGATATCCCGGTGTTCGGTATCTGCCTCGGGCACCAGTTGCTGGGCCTCGCCAGCGGCGCCCGCACGGTCAAGATGGGGCACGGTCACCACGGCGCCAACCACCCGGTGCAGAACCTCGACGATGGTACCGTGCTGATCACCAGCCAGAACCACGGCTTTGCCGTCGATGAATCCGGCCTGCCGGACAATCTGCGGGTTACCCACAAGTCGCTGTTCGACGGCACTCTGCAGGGCATCCACCGCACCGACAAGGCGGCGTTCAGTTTCCAGGGGCACCCGGAGGCAAGCCCGGGCCCCCATGACGCCGCCCCGCTGTTCGATCATTTCATTGAGCTCATAGTCGCAAGAGCAGGAAACCGCTGATTCGCCATGCCTAAAAGAACCGATATCCAAAGTGTCCTGATCCTCGGCGCCGGCCCCATTGTCATTGGCCAGGCCTGCGAGTTCGACTACTCCGGGGCCCAGGCCTGCAAGGCGCTGCGGGAGGAGGGTTACCGGGTGATCCTGGTCAACTCGAACCCCGCCACCATCATGACCGACCCGGCCATGGCAGACGCCACCTACATCGAGCCCATTACCTGGGCCACGGTCGCGCGCATCATTGAACAGGAGCGCCCCGACGCCCTGCTGCCGACCATGGGCGGGCAAACCGCGCTCAACTGCGCCCTCGACCTGGCGCGGGAAGGCGTGCTGGAGAAGTTCGGCGTGGAGATGATCGGCGCCACCAAGGACGCCATCGACATGGCGGAAGATCGCCAGCTGTTCGACCGGGCGATGAAGCGTATCGGCCTGGAAACCCCGCGCGCGGCCCTGGCCCACAGCATGGAAGAGGCCTTCCAGGTACTGGACCAGATCGGCTTTCCCTGCATCATCCGCCCCTCTTTCACCATGGGCGGCTCCGGTGGCGGCATTGCCTACAACCGGGATGAGTTCGAGCAGAACTGTACCCGCGGCCTGGACCTGTCCCCAACCAAGGAACTGCTGATCGACGAGTCCCTGATCGGCTGGAAAGAGTTTGAGATGGAGGTGGTGCGGGACAAGAACGACAACTGCATCATCGTCTGCGCGATCGAGAACTTCGACGCCATGGGGGTCCACACCGGCGACTCCATCACCGTGGCCCCGGCCCAGACCCTGACCGACAAGGAATACCAGATCATGCGCAACGCCTCGTTGGCGGTGCTGCGCGAAATCGGTGTCGAGACCGGGGGCTCCAATGTCCAGTTCGGTATGGACCCGAAAACCGGGCGCATGGTTATCATCGAGATGAACCCGAGGGTGTCCCGCTCCTCGGCCCTGGCCTCCAAGGCCACCGGCTTCCCTATCGCCAAGATCGCCGCCAAGCTGGCCATCGGCTACACCCTCGACGAGCTGCAGAACGATATCACCGGCGGCGCGACCCCGGCATCTTTCGAGCCTGCCATTGACTATGTCGTCACCAAGATTCCGCGCTTCGCCTTCGAGAAGTTCAGCGCCGCGGACCCGCGCCTGACCACCCAGATGAAGTCGGTCGGCGAGGTGATGGCGATCGGCCGCACCTTCCAGGAGTCGCTGCAGAAGGCCCTGCGCGGGCTGGAAGTGGGCTCCGCCGGTTTCGAACACATGATCGACGTGGCCAACCCCGACCTGCGCGAGGAACTGGTGGCCGAGTTGACCAATCCCGGCGCCGATCGCATCTGGTACATCGGCGATGCCTTCCGGGCCGGAATGACGGTGGATGAAGTACACCAGTACTCCGGGGTTGACCCCTGGTTCCTGATCCAGATCCAGGACATTATCGCCACCGAGGACGCCCTGAAACCGGCGGCCCTGGCGGAAATCGACCGCGAACGCATGTTCCGCCTCAAGCGCAAGGGTTTCTCCGACGCCCGCCTGGCGGTGCTGCTGGGGGTCAGCGAGCGCGAGCTGCGCAAGCATCGCCACAGCCTCGGGGTCCGCCCGGTGTACAAGCGGGTGGATACCTGCGCCGCGGAATTTGCCTCCGCCACCGCCTACATGTATTCCACCTACGAGGAAGAGTGCGAGGCGATGCCCTCCGATCGGGACAAGATCCTGGTGCTCGGCGGCGGCCCCAACCGTATCGGCCAGGGTATCGAGTTCGACTATTGCTGCGTGCACGCGGCGCTGGCCATGCGCGAGGACGGCTACGAAGCCATCATGGTCAACTGCAACCCGGAGACCGTGTCGACCGACTACGACACCTCCGACCGCCTGTATTTCGAGCCGGTGACCCTGGAAGACGTGCTGGAGATCATCGACCTGGAACAGCCCAAGGGCGTGATTGTCCAGTTCGGTGGCCAGACTCCGCTGAAGCTGGCGCGGGACCTGGAAGCCCACGGCGTTCCCATCATCGGTACCACCCCGGACGCGATCGACCGCGCCGAGGACCGCGAGCGCTTCCAGCACATGATCCAGAAACTGGACCTGCTGCAGCCCGCCAATACCACGGTCCGCAGTGTAGAGGAGGCCGTCGAGGGCGCGGCGCGCATCGGCTACCCGCTGGTGGTGCGGCCCTCCTACGTGCTCGGTGGCCGGGCCATGGAAATCGTCTACCGCGAGGAAGACCTGCTGCGCTACATGCGCGATGCGGTGCAGGTGTCCAACGACGCCCCGGTACTGCTGGACTCCTTCCTCAGCGCCGCGATCGAAGTGGATATCGACGCGGTCAGCGACGGCGAGCAGGTGGTGATCGGCGCCATCATGCAGCATATTGAACAGGCGGGGGTGCACTCGGGTGACTCCGCCTGTTCCCTGCCCCCCTACAACCTGGCGCCGGAGGTGCAGGACGCGATGCGCGAGCAGGTCCGGCAGATGGCGCTGGAGCTGGGGGTAAAGGGCCTGATGAACGTGCAGCTGGCCTGGCAGGACGACAGGATCTATGTGATCGAGGTGAACCCCCGCGCTTCCCGCACGGTCCCCTTCGTGTCCAAGTGCATCGGGGTGTCCCTGGCCAAGGTGGCGGCGCGCTGCATGGCTGGCCAGAGTCTCGCCTCCCAGGGTTTCACCAAAGAGATCATCCCGCCCTACTACTCGGTGAAGGAAGCGGTGATGCCCTTCAACAAGTTTCCGGGAGTGGACCCTATCCTGGGGCCGGAAATGCGCTCCACGGGCGAGGTCATGGGTACGGGTGATACCTTTGCCGGCGCCTTCGCCAAGGCCCAGCTCGGTGCCGGCGAGCCGCCGCCCCGCAGCGGGACCGCCCTGATCAGCGTGCGTGATGTGGACAAGCCCGGTGCCGTGCGGGTGGCTCGTGAACTGGTATCCCTGGGGTTCAAGCTGGCAGCGACTGGCGGCACCGCCAATGCGCTGGAAGCGGCAGGCCTGGAGGTGCGTCGGGTCAACAAGGTGCTTGAAGGGCGCCCGCATATTGTTGATATGATCAAGAACGACGAAGCGGACCTGATCATCAACACCACGGAGGGCCGCCGCGCCACCGCGGATTCCGCCCCGATCCGGGCCAGCGCTGAGCAGCACCGGGTATTCTATACCACCACCCTGGCCGCCGCCGAGGCGATGACCATGGCGCTGAAGCTGGAGACGGACAAGACAGTGCGCAGGCTGCAGGACCTGCACAGGAGCATCGGTTCATGAGCAAGGTACCCATGACAGTCACCGGTGAGCGTCGCCTGCGGGAAGAGCTGGACAGGCTCAAGCGGGTTGACCGCCCACGCATTACCCAGGCCATCGCCGAGGCGCGGGAGCACGGGGATCTCAAGGAGAACGCCGAGTATCATGCGGCCCGTGAGCAGCAGAGCTTTACCGAGGGGCGGATACAGGATATCGAAGGCAAGCTGGGTAACGCCCAGGTTATCGACGTTACCGCAATCCCCCGCACCGGCAAGGTAATCTTTGGTGTCACTGTGGATTTGGTGAATACCGAGACCGATGCGAAAGTGACCTACCGGATCGTCGGCGAGGATGAAGCCGACGTCAAGAACAACCTGATCTCCGTTGGTTCGCCCATCGCGCGGGCCCTGATCGGCAAGGAAGAGGGTGACATCGTGGTGGTGCGCGCGCCGGCTGGTGACATCGAGTACGAGATTGACCAGGTCCGGCATATCTAGCCGTTGCCCCGGAGCGATTGCGGGCGGTGGGCGAATATAGTCGGGCCCTTTGCCGTAGTCACCTGGCTGCGCTGTGGATAGCAGCGCTGCTCTCCGGGATCCAGCCGGCGCTGGCAGAAGCCGCCGCAACCCTTCCCGCAGACGCCCCGGCCGGTCCGGAGCCGGGGCTGACCCTGAAGCTGTCGGGGCGTGGCGTCGCCGCCCATGGCCTGCCCTGTCCGGCTTCCGGGCAGATACTGCGACTGCGCGTCGAGGGTGCCGGGGCGCTGGAGGCTGCCTGGCTGGAGCGGCTGCCGACAGCTGCCTTTCGGCAAACGGATGCCCGGGTGACGGGCCCTTTCCGGAATGGCGTAATCCTGCTGCCCCTGTCCGGGGTGGCCGCCGCGGCGGGACCGGATTCCCGGTGTCGTCTGGTGCTGCGCGGGCTACCCGCCGCAGAAGTCACCCTGGTCGCCAGTGACTGGCAGGCCGTCACTCCGCTCACACGTCTGAGCGGCATGTGGTACGACTGGACCGGGTTCCGTCCCTGGCGGCACGCCTCCATCAATTCCCACTCCGCCGTGGTCCAGGCCTGGCATGGCCTGTCGCCGAATGTTCTGCTCGGTGTGCTGTTCGTGTCGGTCGGGATAGCCGGCTACTGGCGCTGGCGCAGTCGTTTCCTGCTGTGGTGGATGCTGGCCGGCTGGCTGGCGCTGGATCTGCCCTGGCAGTGGCGCCTGCTTGAGCAGGTGGAAGCCACCCGCGACAGGTTTGCCGGGGTGCCAGCAGCGGACAGGCCCGGTTTGACCGATGATGCCGATCTGTGGGCCTTCGCGGAGCGGGTTAAATCGCTGCTGCCCGCCGGCGGCGCGACGCGCATCTTTGTGGCCAGCAGCAGCGACTATGGTGGCATGCGTACCGCGTATTACCTGTACCCGCTGAATGTGTATTGGCGGCGGGGCGGCCCTGAGCTCCCCGCCTCATCCCGGTTGCGCGCCGGCGACCATATTGTCGTGGTGCAGCCAAGCCAGGTGCGCTTTCTCCCGCAAGCTGGCCGACTGCTGTTCGCAGACCAGGGCTGGAGCGTGCGGCTGCTGTTCGCGGCGGACGACATCGGCCTGTTCGAGGTGCGGTGAATGGAGTGGCTGCGTCTTACTCTCGCCTTATTGGTGCCGCTACTGCTGGGCCTGCAGCTGGTTGCGCGGCTGGTTCCCGCCACGCCCGCGAGGGGCTGGCTGGTCGCCGGCTATGGCCTGCTGGCAGGGCTGCTGCTCTGGCCCCTGCTGCTGCGGTTGTGGGCGGTGTGCGGCCTTCCGCCCGGCTTCTGGCCGCCGCTGGGTTTTGCTGTTCTGCTGCTCGTGGCCCTGCGCTGGTGGTCCTTCGCGCAGACCACGACAGTGATGCCGGGGGCTGCGGCCCCGACGGCGCTGCCGGCAGGGCGCGTGGCCCGGTTACTGTGCATTCTGTTGCTGGCGCTGCTGTCCCTGCGCCTGTTGTCCCTGGCGCTTGAGTTGATCTGGCGACCGCTGTTTCCCTGGGACGCGACCATGCACTGGGCAACCAAGGCTCGCGTCTGGTTCGAATGGCAAGGTTTCGTTCCCTTTGTCGCCAACGATGAGTGGCTCAGCCTGGTCGGTGAGGGGGTGTTCACCGATCATCATCCGGATTATCCCGTGACGGTGCCTGTCTGGCAGTACTGGCTGGCTACGGCGCTGGGCCGCTGGGACCCAGCGCTCATCAATCTGCCGTGGCTGGTGTGCTACTGCAGCCTGGGGATGGCGTTCTACGGGCAGGCGAGAGCAACGGGAGCGCCGCAGGTGGAAGTGATCGTATTCCTGTTCTTCCTGCTTACACTGCCCCTGCTGAACACTCACGTGGCCCTCGCCGGCTACGCCGACCTGTTTCTCGCCACGACCTTTGGCCTCAGCCTGATGGCGCTGCACAACGGCAGCCGGGGCGGGCAGCCCTGGCAGTGGCGGCTGGCGCTGTTTTGCGCCCTGGGCTGTCTCCTTGTCAAGAACGAAGGTTTTTTCTGGATGCTGACGATACTGCCGGGCCTGTGGGTAGCCCGGCGCCGCGATGCCCGGAACGTATTGCTGGCGATAGCGGGGATCGCTGTTGCCGTGGCCTTGGTGTTGTGGCTGTTCCCCGCGGAGATAGCGGTGGCCGGGCACTCCCTGGGGAGCCTGGATTTGGGATACCGACCCGGAGCCCTGTCAGGTATCCTGAGGAGTCTGCTGGTGTTGGGGAACTGGCATATGGCCCTGTGGTATCTCTTGCTCCTGACGGCGCTGGTCATCTGGCGGCGGCCGGTGGTTCTGCCGGTTGCCGGGCCGTTGATCGCTTCGCTGTCCGCTGCCTGCATACTTTTCCTTTGCCTGTTCACAGTTACCGAGTACGCGGTGGGCGCGATCCGGCAGACCGCGGTGGGACGCATCGGGCTGCACCTGATGCCCGGCGTGGTGTTCCTGCTGTTCGTTCTCCAGAGTCAGCTGCGACAGCTGGAGTCTCGCTCAGCGACTTCCGGGTTGCGGGGCTAAGTCATGGTGTCGGCGCATCAGGGTTGGCGACTGGCATGGCTGTTACTGGGCGCGGTGTGCCTGCTGCCGGCCCTGCTGCCGCTGTCGTCGCTGCCGTTGTTGGGTGACTGGTTGCCGGCGCTGTCGCACCACGTCATGCCCGAAAAAGCGCGCTATTCACCGCTCAGCTACTGGTTGCTGTTGACCCTGGTCTGGGTCGTGCAGAGCCGCTGGCCGGTCAGCCCCGCGCCGTTTTTCTCGGTGGCTTTTCGCCAGGACCTGCTCTGGTATTTCGCCAGCATGGGGCTGCGCTTGCTGTTCCTGGGAGCCTGGGCGCATGCGGTTGTGGCGTTCTACAGCCACTATCTGGGTTTTCTGACCCTGCCGGGGGTGGCGCAGTGGCACCCCGCGCTGCAGTTCGTCCTGGGCGTGCTGCTGGCCGACTTCGCCCGCTGGCTCAGCCACCTGATACGCCACAAGGTGCCCCTGTTCTGGGCCTTTCACTCAGTGCACCACGCCCAGCGCGACCTCAACCTGTTCACCGATGCCCGGGTGCACCCGGTGGATCGCATGGTGTCCTCGCTGGTGACCAGCCTGGCCCTGCTGATCACCGGCAATGGCGTCCCCGCGGTCATCCTCTGGATGGTAATTGAGACGCTGTATCCCAAGTTCTACCACGCCAACGTGCGACTGGATCTCGGTCCGCTGCGCTACCTGTTGGTCACCCCCCAGTCCCATCGCGTGCACCACGGGGTGGAGCATCACTACCACGACTGCAACTTTGGTTTCCTGTTTTCGCTGTGGGACCGGTTGTTCGGTACCCAGCATCCCGATCATCGCATCTGGCCTGCCACCGGCATTCCCGACGCCGGCTTCCCGCTGGAGCGCGACGGCAGCCCGCTTGGTCTGCTGGGCACCCTGTACCGACAGCTCATCTATCCGTTTCTGTCACTGCGCCGTCGGCCATGAAGATCGGCTTCCTGATCCAGCATTTTCCGCCCTATCTTGGGGGCGCGGAGTGCCAGGCGCGCGATCTGGCGGAGGCGCTGGTGCGACGTGGCCACGCGGTCGAGGTGGCTACCACGCGCTGGGATCCGGCGCAGCCGACGCACGAAACACGCGAGGGGGTGGTGATACGGCGCTGGCTTACTCCGGGTGCGCGCTGGCTCAAGTTGCCCTGGAACCTGC
>NZ_JAVKCQ010000200.1:0-43847 GCF_040222615.1 Haliea sp. | reverse complement strand
CCAGGCGGCGATTGGCGGACACGCCGTGAACCCATCCTTGGGGGCTTGTATGAAACATCCATGTTTCATACAGTCCGGCAATCCCCGCCTGGCTCCGGCCCCTCCAGCACTGCCGCCGTTTACTCCAGGCCGGAACCGTCTTCGGAGTAGATTACCCAGATCTTGGTGTAGCCGTCGGTTTCCCAGATACCGGTCCACTCCTTCGGCAGCGTCACCGCTTCGCCGGCCTTGACCTCCATCACGCTGCCGTCGGCAGAGGTCAGGGTGACACCGCCCTCGAGGAAATACATGAACTCATCCACCCCGTAGGGCTCGCTGATCTCCCAGCGCGAGGGGCCGGCGCGATACAGCCCGGAACCGAATTTACCGTCGCTGCTGAGCAGGGAGGTGACGTCCAGGACCGGGTGGCCATTGCGTTCGGTGCGGGTGGTGTCCGGCCGCTCGAACATGCTGCCGCTCATGTCCTCGGCGGTCATCTTCGCGGGCAGAGCAGCGTCAGCGGCCGCAGCCTGGGTGCCAGTCAGGGAGACGGCGATGGCGATGCAGGTAAGGGTGAACAATTTCATGATGATTCTCCGGTTGGGGGACTACAGGAACCCTATGGCGAGGTAGCCGACTACGGTAATGGCAGCGGCGACAAGCACATAGGGAAGTTGGGTCAGGGCGTGCTGCAGCGGTGTGCAGCCAGTGGCCTGGGCGGTGAGCACGGTGGCGTCCGAATAGAAGCAGGCGTGGCTGCCAAAGGTACTGGCCGACAGTGTGGCACCGATGACCAGGGTCATGTCTGCACCCAGGTTGTTGGCGAGGGCGGTGACGATCGGCAGGATGATCACGAACACGCCCCAGTTGGAGCCGGTCATGAATGACACCAGGCCCATGCTGACAAAAATGATCGCCGGCAGCAGCTCGGGGGTGAGCAGCGGCTGCACCGAGGCCACCACCAGCGCCGGCAGGCCGAGGGCGTCGTTTACATCCTTGAGGATGAACGCGGCCACCAGCACCGCAAGTGGTTCCAGCATGGTCTTGAAGCCGTCGATCACGGTGTCGAAGGTATCGTGCAGGTCCAGTATCCGCAGCCCCAGAATGGCGACAATGGTGACACCGAGGGTCAGGTAGATGCCGACCAGGAAGTCGTTGTCGAAATACATGGTGGCGAAAACCAGGGTCAGCATTGGCAGCACGAACAGCGCCAGCCCGGGATTGGTGTCTTCCCGGGGAACAATCGCGTTGTTCGCCGCTTCGATCTTTGCCGCCTCGGGTGGCACCGTGACTCCAGTTTCAAACGCGCGCTTCTCCGCGGCCCGCATTGATCCCAGCGCCGGCAGGAAGCCGGCAATGACCACTGGTACCAGCAACACCGCGATCCAGGCGTAGAGCATGTAGGGAATAGACTGGATGTAGACGGTCAGGCCCTGGCCTTCTTCCGCCACTCCGTTAGCCACCAGCAGGCCGCCGAAAAACGCTCCCCAGGTGGAGTAGGGGATGATCACGCTGATGGGCGCCGCGGTGGAATCCACGACATAGGCGAGTTTCTCCCGCGAAATACGGAACTTGTCGGAAATATTGCGCATCGCGGCGCCCACCGCCAGGGAGTTCAGGTAGTCGTCGACGAACATGAAGATACCCAGGCCCCAGGTGGTATAGAGCGCGGACTTCTGGCTGTGGACCAGCCGGGTCAGGCGGGCGGTGAAAGCCCGGGTAGCGCCGGTGCGAATGAGCAGCCCGATAAGGCTGCCCATGAAGCCGCAGACGAGAATGACCCAGGCGACATCCTCGTCGGTCATCACCCGCAGGGAGGTTTCCGCAAGTCCGCCGACAAAGCCGGCGCCGTGCAGCATCAGCAACCCGAGCAGGGAGCCGCTGACCAGGGATTCAATGGGCCTGCGACTCCAGATGGCGAGCGCGAATACCAGCAGGGTGGGGACGGCTGCGAGGGCGCCCAGAGAGGGGGCTTCCATGTTCTCTACCCCGCTGCCGACCCGGTCTGTTCCTGTACCGCGCGCCAGGCCGCGTCAATGGCGCCATTGACATAGGCGTAGGCCGAGGCGTCCGAATTGGCGATGGAGATCCGTCCGATCTGGCGCGCGCCGAGCAAGTGCGGGCCGTTCCCCGGTCCGTACTCCAGTGGATCGAAAAGCTCGTTGTATTCGTAGGCATAGCCGTGCGGCCAGCGGTTCACGGTGATGCCGGTGATATCCCGGGCCGCGTCAAAGCCTCCCGGCTCCAGTGCACCCTGCAACTGGCTGACGATGCCCTGTTCGAACTGGTCGAAGGACATTTCGTACAGCGCCCGGCGGCCACGGCGGTGCTGCTCTCTTGCGCTCAGCCCCTGGTCGGGCACGGTAGGGACGAAACTGCCGTGCAGGATGGTGGGCCGGTCGGGGTCGCGCACGGTCTGGTAGCCGCCCATGGCGACCGGGAAATCCAGCCCGAAGCTGTGCATCAACTCCGGCTGGGGCACGCTGATGTTGCTGAAACCCAGCTCGGCCAGCGGGCGCCAGTTGCGCACCGCGACGCTGATGTAAACCAGTGGCACCTTGCTGGCATAGGCAATCGCCTCCGCCTGCTCGTCGGGCAGTTCGGGAACAATGTGCGGCAGTATGTTGTTGTAGCAGGCCATGACGGCGTGCCTGCCGCGAACCCGGTAGACCTTGCCGGCAGTAACGTAGCTCACATCCACGGACTTGCCGTCGCTGCTGTGGCGCGCCTGCACCGCGGTGCTGTTGAGGCGCAGACGGGTGCGATTGTCGCTGCGATCCAGTGCCGCGTAGTCCACTTTCGGCAACACCAGGTCCTCCATGCCGCTGCCCGCAAGCGCGGCTGGAATGAGCTGCCTGACCAGAGCCCGGGCGACGCCGGCATTGCCATCGGGGAAATGGAAGATGTAGGGCTCAGACTGATGGTCATCCTGTTCTTCCGTGAGGTCGCCAATGCCGAGGTTCAGGGTGCCGGGGGCGCCGTAGCGGAAGCCCTCCAGTGCCGACAGCGCGTCGTAGCCCACGCCCCAGAGGCCACGCATGGTGTCGCGCAGCAACAGGTATACCGCCTCGGGTACCTGTGCGGTCTGCAGCAGGAAATCCCGGTAGCTGGTGCTGCGCAGAAAGGCGATTTTCTCTTCCCTGCTCAAACCCGGCAGGTAATCGCGCGGCTGGGTAAGCAGGGCAATCAGCGCGGTGCGAACGTCTTCAGGCAGCGGGTAGTTGCCGATAGTGGCGCCCAGTGTCTTGTCATCGACGGCTTTGCCGGTCTGCCAGCGCGGTGGGTTGAAATGCGCTTGCGTTGTTGCCTTCCCGTACCGGCTGGCACTGAAGTAGAGACCGGTACCGAGGCCCTGGCTGGCAAAATAGTCCTGGTCGAAATAGTCGTAGAAGCGCTCGGTGTGGATGCCCACGTCCCGCAGCAGCTGCGCGGCAACCGGGGAGTAGCTGGAGGGGGTGTCAATGGACTGGCTGCCGCCGTAGCCGATAAGGCGTTCGCCGTTGACCTGGAACTCGTTGCGCTTGGCATGGCCGCCAAAATCATCGTGATTGTCGAGAATCAGGATGCGTGCCTCCGGCCCCGCCTGTTGGCGATAGAACCAGGCCGCGGCCAGCCCCGAGATGCCGCCGCCCACGACCACGAGGTCGTAAGTGGTATCGGTCTGCTCCCCGGGCACTGGGTAGCGCACCCCCTGCCAGGAGACGGCGTGGGCAACCTCGAAGGCGCCGGGATGGCTGCCGCGCATCCCGCTCAGCAGCGGAGGGTATTGGCTGCCTGCAACGTTGCCGCCGTTGGCGCGGGCCGACAGTTCCAGCGGAGACAGCGCCATGGCGCCGGCGCCGAGTGCCAGGCCACCGAGGAAGTCCCGGCGGGTAATGCTTGGGCGATCAGCCATGGCGCAGGCTCCCTGGCTAGAACGAGTAGCTGAAGCGCAGCCCGGCTGTGGGAGGACGGCTGGGGCTGATATCCGTTTGCACGTTGGGGTTGTTGGGGTTGCCGCCGCTGCCGCTGGCGTCAAAGTATTCCTCGTCGAGGATATTTTCCACATACAGGGCCAGCGACCAGCCTTCCTGGGAACGGTAACCGACCAGCCCCTGCAGTTCACTCCAGTCACTGCGCAGGCGATTGCCCTCCGGGAAGTTGGTGCTTTCCGGGCGCAGCGGCACGTAGCTGGCGCGGGCTTCGTCTTCCCAACTGAATGCCAGGTTGCCGAACCAGGCGCCGTGACCGACGGGGAACTGGGCGTCCAGCATGGCGTAGAAGGTGTATTCCGGGGTTCCCGGCATCGGTTCGCCCTCGCAGGCGTTGATGTCGCCGAAGATGCGCTCGCCCTCGGAGCAGAACGCCTGGATGCCGGTAGCCTCGCTGTCAAACCAGGAGGCGCCGGCGCCGAATCGCCAGTTCTCGTCGAGGGCAAAGTTCCAGGTTGCCTCGAGGCCGTGTGCGTCCACGGTGCCGACGTTGCAGATCACCACCCCGGGCTGCCCCGGTATGCCGCAGGTGGCCTGCAGGTCTTCATATTCATACACGAAAGCGTTCAGCTGGAGCTGGCTGCGGCCATCGAGGTGGGTGCCTTTGTAGCCGATTTCATAGGAGATCACGGTCTCCTCGTCAAAGGACCCGGGGACATGGGTGCCCGGGCGGGCTTCAATGGTTCCCCAGACCCCGTCAGGGATCACCTTGAAGCTGTTGAATCCCCCTTGTTTGTGGCCTGTGGTGACGGTGCCGTAGAACAGTGTGTCATCGGTGGGCCGGTAGTTGAGTACTGCGCGCCAGGTCGGCTTGGTCCAGTTGCGGGTATCCTCCACAGGCCCGTCCGGCGTGGTAAACCCGGTCTGGACACGGTTGCCAAGCACCGGGCTGGGGTTCAATGCGGTCAGCACTTCCTGGGACATGCGTTTCTTGTCGTCGTTGTAGCGCACGCCCAGGCTGGCGTCGAGTTGCTCGCTGAAACGGAAGCTCAGGTCCAGGTAGGCTGCCCAGCCCTGGAATACGCCCTTGGTGCGGTTCCAGTCGTCCATGCGCCCGGTGGGGCTGGCCTGCCAGTCGTAAGTGCCGAAATAATCGTACAGCACATAGGCATAGGCGCCGTCGTAGGCATTGTTGTAGTAGTCGAAAACCCCCTCGCAGCTGTCACCCCAGTAGACATTGCAGTACAGGTCCTCGTCCTGCTGGCCCAGGAACAGGGTGTCGATTTCCTCGCGGTAATAGGAAACCCCGGTGTACCAGTTGAACATGCCGTCGTTCTGCGACGTCAGCCTTACCTCCTGCTCGAAATAATCGCCGGACTGGATCTGCTCGTAGTTGAAGATGGTCAGCGGGGTGCCGTCAAAATCCTCGGTGTAGTGGTAGTCGTGATCCTTGTAGTTGGTGAGCGAGGTGATCCTCGCCCAACCCATGTCATAGTTTGCTTCCAGACCGATACTGAAGATTTCGCCGTTCTCGAACACCCCGTTGTCGGGTTCATCAATGTTGATTCGGCGGGGATCGGAGGGCACTTCGATCTCGCCGAAGAGTTCCTCCAGCAGGGCGAAGGAGCCCGCGTTGCCAGTGGCGCGGTAGATCGTGCCGGATTGCTTGCGGTCCTCGTATTCCAGGAACACGGTCGCATCCAGGGCGCCACCGTTGTCGTAGACGCCGGTTATCCGCAGCGCATCCTTGTTGTGCTTGATGAACTTGTTGCCCGTGGCGATGTTGGTGACGTAGCCGTCTTCCTCCGAGTGGTAACCCGCGATTCGCACCGCGAAGGAATCGCCGATATCGATGTTGCCGCCGGCCTCGCCGGTGAAGACTCCTCGCTCGCCCACCCGGACATCCACATAGGCATCGCTATCGCCGCGAACGGGCTTGGTGGTGAATATGCTGAAGGCGCCCGAGATCGCGTTGCGCCCGAACAGGAAGCCCTGAGGCCCGCGCAGGATCTCGGCGCGGTCGAGGTCAAAAAGGCTGGTTACCGCAGAGCCGTTGCGCCCCTGGTAGAAACCGTTCTTGTAGACGCCCAGCGATGGGTCGCCACCGTTACCGAAATCGTTGGTGACAATCCCCCGCACCCGTATGGTGTCGAGGAAGCTGTCCTTGGAATTGCCGGTGACTCCCGGGGTGAACGAGACCAGGTCCTTGATATCATCGAGATTGACCTCGCGCAGGAAATCACCGGACAGGGCCTGCACAGCCAGTGGCACGTCCATCACCGACTCCGCTCGCTTGGTTGCGGTGACGATGATTTCTTCGAGCTGGGCGCGCGCAGGACTGGCTATGGGGCCCGCCAGCAGGGCGGCCGACACTGCTGCGGCGAGTGCGGAACGGGACAGCCCCGGGCAGTTGGCAAAGGACGAGCGGGTGTGGAGCTTGCGGCTTGGCGATTTGGTCATGACGTACCCCCTGTGATGTCATGTGGCACTGCGAGCGCCGGCCCCGTCGGGCCGGACTGCAGATGACGTTTTTGCGGGCGTCACTGTGTCACCTGAACCACTGTCTTCGTTATTGTGGATGGTTCGTTCGGGAAAACTCTATCCGCCGACGGGGCCAACAGGCCGCAGTCCTGCGTCGGTCATCTCCAAACAGACTTGCTTGACGTTACGAGATTCATACCGGCTTTGCAATCGTGGCGAGGGAGTTTCCGCTACCACTTTAGGGGTAGGTGCAATAGCAGGTGGGCTCGGCACAGGTGGTCAGCTCGTGCTTATGCCCGCGTCCTCCAGCGCGCGACGCAGAGGCTGCAGCTCCGCCTCGAAGCGTCGCCACCGGCCGACGGAGCGGGTGTGGGCGGCCTCCCTGACCTGCACCACGCTGGCGGTTGTTACGGCGGCCTGCTGCCGGTGGAACTCCAGGCAGGCGGGTTCCCAGGGCAAGTCGAGGAAATCAATCAATGCTCGCGCGTTGGGTTCCAGGTCGGAGGCCACGTCCTCGTAGCGGACTTCGTGGAATCGATCTCCAAAGCGCTCGCGCCAGCAATCCATCAGGCGCAGGTAGCGCGCGTGGTGCCTGGCGAGCTCTTCTTGCTGGTAGGAGTGGGGATAGGCCTCGGCGAACAGCTGTTTGAAACTGGCAAAGCAGGCGTCCATGGGGTCGCGCCGCAGGTGAATGATTTTTGCCTGCGGCAGGGCGGCCAGAATTAATGGCAGATAGCGGTAGTTGGTGGGCAACTTGTCCACGAACCGCGGCAGGGTGCCCTGGAATTTGCGGCTGGTGCTCAGGTAGGCCTCGCCGAGCCGGCGCAGGTCCATGCTCGCGGCGGCGTTGACCAGCTGTGCCGAGTGGCGCTCGCGTCCCCGATAGTTCAGCAGTCGGCGCAGCGCGCTGTCGAACTGGCGCAACTCGCCAGCGGAGTGGACCATGGAGTGGCTGGTGATGATTCGCTCTACCAGGGTGGTGCCGGTACGGGGTTGGCCAATGATGAATATGGGCGCGGGGTCTTCGCAGCCCCCAGCCTGCCGTTGCAGCCAATCCTGGTCAAAGGTGTTCTCCAGTGCCTGAAACATGGCCTGCTCGGCCTGCTCGTTGTAGCTTAGCGAGAGGCGCCGGGCGCTCGCGCCCGTGGCGTAGGCGGCGAACGCCTGCGGCCATTGCTCCAGGTCCTCAAGCTCCTTGCCCAGGGCATAACCGAGATAGGCCTGGTCGCGCGGGTTGCCCCGGGCCCGTTGCAGGAGCTCTTGCAACTGCCGTACATGGCTGTCGTCGGTGGCGCGGCCCAAGCCGCTCAGCAGCCAGTGGGCATTGGCGTTTTCCGGTTGCTCAGCCAGCGCACGCTGGAGACTCATCCGGGCAGCGTCAAAGTTGCCGGTGAACATCTGGTTGTTGGCCTGATTGATACGGAAGGCGACGTTGCGTGGCTGTTGCTCGACCGCGCGCTGCAACCACTCCGCTGCCGCTGCCGTATCCCCAAGCAGGGTAAAAACGGTGGCGATCGTGTCCTGCACCACCGCGTTGCCATCCTGGTGACGCACTGCCCGCGCCAGGGCTTCGTCCGCGCGGTTGACATGGCCCAGGCGCATGAACAGGCGCGCCAGCTGGGCCCAGGCGGCGCCGTGTTCGGGGTTGAGTTTGGTGACTGAGCCAAAGGCCTGTACCGCTGTTGACATCTCGTTGCTCTCGGCAGCAACGAGTCCTACCAGGAAGTGTCCCTCGGGGAGGTCGGGCCTCACGCCAAGCACCTTGCGACAGCAGTCCGCCGCGCCGGGCCGGTCGCCACGGGCGAGCTTCACATACCCATCGCGAAGGGTCTCCTGCATCCAGGGTTCGGGCGGGCCAGGCGGCTGGGGCATAGGACAATACTTCTAATGTCTGGAGAGTGCGGAAGCGTACCAGAGCATTGCCTGCATGGCACCCGGGATTGCCAGGGACGCGCGTTTCAGCCCGGGTCGAACAGCTTGCCCCGCACCGCGGCGCGGTACTGTCCGGGGGTCATGCCATTGTGGCGCCGGAACTGCCGTGAAAAATGGCTGGCATCCTGCAGTCCGAGTTGCCAGGCGATCTCGCCGATGCTCAGGTTACTGCGCCGCAGCAGGTCGCGGGCACCATTGTTGCGCAGTGTATTCAGGTAGTGCTGTGGCGTCATCCCGGTGGCCTGGCGGAAGCGGCGGTGCAGGGTGCGCTCGCTCACCCCCAGGGCCGGCGCCATGTCCCCGAGGGCTACGGGCTGGTGCAACCGGTTTTGCAGCCACTGCTGTGCCTGCAGCACGGTTTCATCGTGATGGCTGCTGCGCGGCGGATCCTGCCAGGCGGCGGCGCGGAAGGGTTGGCGGATTTCCGGTGAAAACTGGTGCTCCACGGCCCTGGCGACACGGCTGCCGTACCAGTCCTCGGCGATATGCACGCACAGGTCAGCGATGGAATTGACGCTGCCCACGCAGTAGATGTTGTCGCTCTGGGTGATCAGATGCCGGGTTTTCAGATTCACATCGGGATAGCGCCTGGCGAAACGCTCGAACCAGTTCCAGTGGGTGGTCGCCGGGCGTCCGGCGAGCAGTCCCGCTTCGGCCAGGATGCAGCTGGCGGTCCCAACGCTGCAGATGCGCGTGCCGGTGGCTGCGATTCGGCACAGTTCCGGCAGCCACTCGCCGCACGCCCTGAGCGTAGGCAGAGGGGTCCGCCAGATGGCCGGGAGAATGAGCAGGTCCAGTGGCGGCAGGCCGGCACGGGAGTCCGTTGCGTGCAGGGTCAGCCCGCTGGCCAGGGTGACCGGCCCGGGTGTTTCGGCGGCGAGCAGGAAGGAAAGGGGGCGGGCGCGGCGGTTGTCGCCCAACGCGGTCTGGCTGGCGGCGCCCAGTATTTCCATGGGCAGGGTCAGGCTGCTGGCGAGCGCATCCGGATAGACGAGAGCGGCAACGGTGTACATGGGGTGGTATCCGTTCATTTCGGCGGAAAATGCATAACAACTGGCAAAAATAGCATGTTAATACGCAGTCTGTCCCAGTACACTGCCGCTTTATTGGTGCAGTTTGTAAAGAGAGGGATGAATGGGTCAGGCGCGGTTACCGGTGATTGTAGGATTTGGCGGGGTCAACGGGGCGGGGCGGGCCTCGGGTCACCACGCGTACCGGCGTCTGGTCGAGGATGCACTTCCCGCCGCATCTCGCCAGCGGTTGCTTGCGGCGCTGGCACAGCTGATGGGTGTCAAGGACGCCGATTCCAGCGCTGCCTATATTCTCGAGCACACCCTGATTCGCCGGGTGGAGGCCAATCACTTCGATCCGGACGCGGTCAGCTGGAATCAGCGCCTGGTCGCCCGCGGAGAAGAGGGTCCCCTGCAACTGACTCTGCGCAAACAGCAGTTGCCCGCCATTATCCCCGCCAACTGGACTGTGAGCCCTCTGGGCGAGACCCAGGTTGCCGTGCGTATCGACGGCGCCCTGGACATGCTCCTGCCCAGCCTGCGTGAATTCGAGATCAAGGCCGCCGGACAGCTGCCGACGGGCTTCGATCCGGGCAAACTCTACCAGTCCCGCAACCATCCGCGGGGCCTGCAAATGATGATCTATGCGGCCTCCGATGCCCTGGGCAGCCTGGGTATTTCCTGGGAGCAGATCCAGCGGCGAGTGGCGGCTGACCAGATCAGCGTCTACGCCGGCAGTGCCATGGGCCAGCTGGACAACGCCGGCGCCGGTGGCATGCTCAAGGCCCGCTACAACGGCCAGCGCGTCACTTCCAAATTCTGCCCGCTTTCGCTGGCGGAAATGCCGGCGGACTTTGTCAACGCCTATGTGCTGGGTAGCCTCGGCGCCACCGGCGCAACCCTGGGGGCCTGTGCCTCGTTCCTGTACAACCTGCGCCTCGGCATCGAGGATATCCGCACCGGCAGGGCGCGGGTCGCCTTCATCGGTTCTTCGGAAGCGCCGGTCAACCCGGAGGTGATGGAGGGCTACGGCGCCATGGGTGCGCTGGCCTCGGACAAGGGCTTGCGTGAGCTGGACGGCCTGCCGCAGGACGTCGAACCGGATCATCGGCGCGCCTGTCGTCCATTCGCGGAAAACTGCGGCTTTACCATCGCCGAATCGGCGCAGATGGTTGTGCTGTTCGACGACGCCCTGGCCCTGGAGCTGGGCGCGACCGTCTACGGTGCAGCCACGAATGTGTTCGTCAACGCGGACGGCTACAAGAAGTCCATCTCCGGTCCCGGGGTCGGCAACTACATCACCATGGCCAAGTCGGTGGCGGCGGTGCGCGCGATGCTGGGCGAGCAGGCAGTGCGCGAAGGCGGGCTGGTCCAGGCTCACGGCACCGGAACCCCGCAGAACCGGGTAACGGAGTCGCAGATCCTGTCGGCGACCGCGAAGGCCTTCGGGATCGAGGACTGGCCGGTAGCGGCGCTGAAATGCTACCTCGGTCATTCCCTTGGCTCTGCCTCCGGTGACCAGGTCAACGCGACGCTTGGGATCTGGGCCGACGGCATCATTCCCGGCATCAATACCATTGATGCCCTGGCGGACGACGTGTGCTGCGACAGCCTGGCGTTTTCCCTGCGTCATCGGGAAATCGATCGCGACCGGCAGGCCTATGCCATCATCAACTCCAAAGGCTTCGGCGGCAATAATGCCTCGGCGACCCTGTTGAGCCCCACAGTCACCGCCCGCATGTTGCGATCGCGTCACGGTGCCGAGCAGTGGCGGGCATGGGAACGCGCCAACGAAAGCGTTCGCGAGCAGCAGGAGACCTACGACACGGCGATGATCGCGGGGGAGGTCGCGCCGACCTACCGCTTTGATTACGGTGTGCTGGGTGATGCTGACGTCAGTATCGGGGCGCGGGACATGCAGGTGGGCAGCTACCGTATTGATCTCGACCTGGCCAATCCCTACGACGACATGCAGCCCTGAGCCGGCGGCGAAAGCAGCCCGCGGGGCGGAAACAAAAAAGGCAGCCCGAAGGCTGCCTCGAGAGTGAAGCAGGCCTGGCCTACAGGTTGTAGGTGACCTCCAGGCCGACCCTGCGGCCCTTGGACAGAGGCGCGAAAGTGCCGCCCAGCGGAACGCCGGAGAGGGTGTTCGGCAGCTGGGTATCGTTGCCGTTCAGCACTTCATCCAGCAGGTTGCGGCCATAGATTGAAAACACCCAATGGCCGTCGTTGCTGTAGAAGTCCAGGCCGGCATCGACCCGCTTCTGTTCGTTGATGAAGCCCAGATTGTTGTCGGTGTAGGCCGATTCATCCCGGTAGGAGTAGCTGATTCGCGAACCCATATAGCCCCAGCCGCCCAGCTCGAGGTCGTGGTTGAGGCCAATGGTCCAGGTCAGGTCTGCCGCTCGCGGCAAGTCCAGGTCCTTGTCGACACCGTTGATGACACCGTCACCGTTGAGGTCGAACAGCACCTTGTCGTAGCTGGCATCCAGGACGCCGACAGAGGCGATAGCGACCAGGCTATCGGTCAGTCCCCAGGTGGCGTCCACTTCCACCCCCATGATGGTGGCCTCGGCGGTGTTGCGCACCAGCTGGATCACGCCGATCGGGCCGGGCAGGTTGATCTCCCGCTGCATGTCATCGATCTTGTTGTAGAACGCGGCAGCATTCAGGATGCCGCGGCCGCCAAAGGAGGACTTGTAGCCGATCTCAATACTGTCAACGGTCTCCTGGTCGAACGGTCCAGGGGTGTCCGCGGGGTTGAACGAGGTGTTGCGCATGTTGTAGCCGCCCGAGCGGGTACCCTGGCTGTAGACGCCGTAGATAAATGCGTCGTCAGACATGTTGTAGGTCAGGCCAACCTTGGGGGAGAAGCTGTCCCACTTGTCATCGTCGACGAAGTCGTAGGCACAGTCCCCGGCGGTGACGATATTACAGGGGTTGTTGATGTTCTTGCTCAGGGAGGCGACTTCCGTCTCCTTGTCTTCCTCGGAGTAGCGGGCCCCCAGGCTCAGGATCCACTGGTCGTTGAGGTCGATATCAACCGAGGCGAAAATACCCCAGGTCTCGGTCAGCAAGTTGCCGCCGCCGTCAAACTGGGCCGCAGGTGCCACGCCGCCGGTAGCAATACCCAGCAACTCGCGGCGCTCGTGGTAATTGATCTCGCTGTCGAAGTAGAACACACCGGTGGTGACGTTGTAGCGCTCGTTGAACAGGCCGTTGTAGCGCAATTCGTTGCTGACCTGCTCATAGTCCAGCCAGGAGGGTGCGTGGAACAGCCACACGGGCTGCGCGTCGATATCACCCAGGCCCTGTGAGGTGTAGTCCCGCCAGCCGAAGATGTTGGTGATGGTGCCATCGCCAAAGGCGACGTCGTAGTTGACCTGGGCGGTAAAGGCGTTGGTCTCGTTGTCCTGGGACCCTGGCTCGTCGATGGAGACGTCGAACTCCTCCCGGTCAAAATTCACCGGGAACCCCGGCACACCCGAGCCATTGGTGTGGCTCTGGCCGATGGGGCCGTCGCCGGTCACTTCGCTGTACTCGTAGCGCAGGATCAGCTCCAGGGCGTCATTGGGAGTGATCACCGCGACCGGTCGGAACATGGTCTGGCGAATGACGCCGACATCCTCGCCGTCGAACTTGTTTTCGATAAAGCCGTCGTCATCGTTGTGGTAGGCGGTCACGCGGGCGGCCAGCCAGTCATTCACCGGGCCGCCGACGCTGGCCATGACATAGCGACTGGGGCCGCCGTCCGGGCCCTGGTCGATGGCGGCGCGGGCGGTGAACTCGAATTCATCGCCGGGCTTCTTGCTGTTCAGCAGCACCGCGCCCCCGGTCACATTGCGCCCGAACAGGGTACCCTGGGGGCCCCGCAGCACTTCCACGCTTTCCAGGTCAAAAGTGTCGAACAGGATGCCGTTGTTGAGGCCGATGTAAACGCCGTCGACAATCACGCCCACGGTCGGGTCAATGCCCGGGATAGAGCTGTTCACGCCGAGGCCGCGGATCGAGAAATTCGCCGTGCCGCGGGCGGTGCCGACGTCATCCAGGGCCACGTTGGGCAGACGTACGGACAGATTGGTCAGGTCGCGAATCTTCAGTGATTCCAGCTGGTCTGCACCCAGCGCGGAGATGGCCATGGGCACCTCCTGGGAACCCTCCTCGCGCTTCCGGGCGGTGACCACGACTTCCTCCAGCAGCGCGGATGTGCTGCGGCGGGCGTCCTGGGCCTGGCTGCTGGCGGCAAAGGTGGTAGCCATGACGGTCCCCAGCAAGGCGGCGACAGCCGTAGCCAGCGGATTTTTCTTCAGGGATTGCGGTTGGGCGGTGTTTTGCATGGTTGGAGCTCCTTTTAATTATAAAGTTACTGCTGATACCGATGGTCTGCGCCTGTCCCCTGTGCGTGCGCTGCGCTGTAGTTGATCTGCCCCCAAATTGTGGTGTCTTTGACAGGGGTGAACAAGCGTGATTATTACCGCAGATTGGCTTGCGGTCACACCAAGTTGACACTTTAAACATTCCGCGACCCGGATGGTAGGCTCCCGGCGTGTAAAAATTACCGGCCAGGGATCGCTGCCAGCAGGGTTTCGCGGTTTTCCCGACCCGCTGTTATGATGGCGGCCTTTCCCAGCCAAAATGTGTTCCCGGACCCTATGTCTGATGTCCTGAAAAGCCTGCAAACCCGCAACTCGGCGCCGCGACTGGTGGCTCCCGCTCCCTCCCGGGAGCAACTGGACGAACTGCTGCAGGCGGCGCTGCGGGCACCGGACCATGCCTGGCTCAGGCCCTGGCGTTTTATCGCGATTGAGGGCGAGCGGCGGGATGATTTTGGCGAAGTGCTGGAGCGCTGCCTCCTGCGCAGGGATCCGGCGGCCGATCCCTCGGCCAGGGAAAAGGCCCGGCAGGCGCCGTTGCGAGCGCCGCTGGTACTGGTGGTTATCGCCCGTCTGCAGGATCATCCCAAGGTCCCTGCTGACGAACAGCGCCTGTCTGCCGGTTGCGCCGCCCACGCGATATTGCTGGCAGCCGAGACCCTGGGCTATGCCGGGATCTGGCGTACCGGCAACGCGGCGTTCGACCCATTCGTGGGCTCTGCACTTGGCCTGGACAGCAATGAGGAGGTGGTTGCCTTTCTCTACCTGGGTACACGCGATGGCAGCCCGAAGAATCTGCCGGCACTGAATCCTGCTGATTTTCTCAGCCATTGGTGAAGTGCGGCGCAACGATTATCCACTGGAGTAACAGCGAACATGAGCATCCCAGAATTCGAGACCCTGGCCCTGACTATCGACCAGCATGTGGCTATAGTGAGCCTCAACCGCCCGGACAAGGCCAACTCCATGAACGCTGCCATGTGGCCGGAGCTCCAGACTTGCTTCGAGTGGCTGGACGCAGAGCCGGGTGTGCGCGCAGTCGTATTGACCGGCAACGGCAAGCACTTTTGTGCGGGGCTGGATCTCGCCATGTTCAGCGGCCTGAAGGGCCAGTCCAGCGACCCGGCGCGGCAGAGCGAGGAGTTCCGGCGCAATGTGCTGCGGATGCAGGGCAACCTCAGCGCTATAGAAAATTGCCGCAAGCCGGTGCTGGCCGCAATTCACAGCACCTGCATCGGTGGTGGCGTTGACCTGGTGTGTTGTTGCGACATGCGCTATGCCAGCGAGGATGCCTGGTTCGCGATCCGTGAAATCGATATCGGCATGACCGCGGACGTCGGTACCCTGCAGCGCATGCCGAAACTGATCGCTGACGGGGTGGTCAGGGAGCTCGCCTACACCGGCCGCAACATGAATGCGGCGGAGGCCCAGGAAGTGGGCTTCGTGAACCGGGTGTACGAGAATCGCGAAGCCATGCTGCGCGAAGTCACCGAAATCGCTCGCAGTATCGCCCGCAAGTCGCCGCTGGCGGTGCGCGGAACCAAGGAGATGCTGCTCTATGGCCGTGATCACAGTGTCCAGGACGGTCTCAACCATATCGCGACCTGGAATGCCGGCATGCTGAGCCAGGTAGATCTGATGGCGGGCGTCCAGGCCCAGGCCGAGAAGAAAATCGCGTCCTTCGAAGACTGACCACCGAGCCCCTGCGTTGCAGGGGCGCGTGTCATTCAGCGCTGCAGGAAGCCGCTGGCTAGGGGTTGCCGGGCCAGATCTCTGAAACGATGAAGGGGTGGAAGGCGATGGCGATGCCATCGTTGACGAAGCTCTCGTTCTCCAGGATATTGCGGCGGCGTATGAAACGCCCGGCGGATGAGCGCGCATCAATGGCGTCGGTGGCATCGAGGCCGCCAACGCTGGCGAACACGCGCTGCAGATCCATGTCATACACGCTGACCTGGAGGGACGCGACCGAGGCCGCCTGGTTCCAGTCAAAATCCGCGGAGACGCCGGTACCGGGGCCCTGCAGGGAGGGTTTGCGACTCACCCCGTGCCAGCGGGCAATCCGCTGCATGCCGGCGCCGAAGGGTACCTGGGACTCGATCAGGTCGGTGAAGACAAAAGCGTCAACGTCCGTGGTGTCCTGCAACCGATCGCGCACGCTCTGGATGACCTGGGCGAACGTCGCCATGTTTACCCTGCCGGTGGTCGGGTCGAAAGGGTCGCCGAAGGCGCGCACGGCCGTATTCCAGTGCTGGATGAAGTCGCGCTGCGGCAAAACCTTGTAGCCGTGCTGCTTCAGGTAGGTACTGACCATGCCGTCTATGCGGGGAGCTTCTTTTTCGAGATAGGTGCGGGACGGCTGCCCGAGATTGACGTGGGGAATGATGACCGTCTTCACTTTGTTCTGCGCCAGTTTTTCCGTGTCGAGTTCGTAGGGAAAAACGGTGGGGTTGTAGGTCGGTCCCGTGCTGCAGGCGGCCAGCCCCAGCAATGCGGCCAGGGCAACGGCCGCGCGGCCGAGAGTGCGGAAATGACGCATAGTGGCTCCAGTTCGTTTATAGTGCGCGCATGGTAGCAAAATCTCGTGGGGGAGACAGCGACAATGACAGCTGAAGTATTCGACTCGGTGGCTGGAGACGGCCCTGATGTGGTGCTTTTGCACGGTCTGTTCGGCATGGGCAGTAACCTGGGGGGCTTGTCCCGCTCCCTGCAGGACCACTATCGGGTACACAGCCTGGACCTGCCCAACCACGGTCGCTCAGCGTGGACCGATAGCATGGCTCTGCCGGATCTCGCCAGCGCGGTGCAGCGCTGGATGGAGCACCGGGACCTGGAAATGGCGCACTTTGTAGGCCATTCCCTGGGTGGCAAGGTGGCCATGCAGCTGGCCCTGGATGCGCCCTACCGGGTCGATGCCCTGGTGGTCGCGGACATCGCTCCAGTCGCCTACCCCCCGTCCCACGATGCAGTTTTTGCCGCGCTGGCGGCGGTCGATGGCGCCGGTTGCCGCAGCCGCAACGAAGCCGCGAAGCTGATGGCGGAACATTTGCAGGAAGACAGCGTCATCCAGTTCCTGTTGCTCAGCCTGCAGCGCAATGACGCCGGAGAGTACCACTGGCGCTTCAATCACAGGGTCCTGCGCGAACGCTATGCCGAAGTGCGCGAGGAGGTCGCCCTGCAATCACCTTTCAACGGCCGCACCCTGTTTATCAAAGGCGGTGAATCCGGTTATATACAGGACGAGCACCGGCCCGCGATCGAAGCGCGGTTCCCGCAGGCCGAGCTCGAGGTGATACCCGGCTGCGGGCACTGGCTGCATGCGGAGCAGCCCGCATTGTTCAACAGGCTGGTGAGGCGCTTTCTTGACGGCTGATCGCTCACGGCGCGGAGCCTGAACCTTGTATTTCACCCTGGGGGAGGTGCTGGCTTTTCTGGCCTTTGCCGGCCTGGCTGTCTGGTTTCTCGCTTCCATACGGGTTCGGGAGCTGGCGTTGGCGGCAGTCGACCGCGCCGGCAAGCGCGATGATTTCCAGCTTCTGGACCAGACGGTTCAGTTGTCGCGGATCTCTCTCAGCCGGGACGAGCGCGGCAGTTGGCGGGTCTGGCGCCAGTACCGTTTCGACTACAGCTATGACGGGGTAGAGCGCCAGGAAGGCTTTGTGATCATGCTGGGCCAGCGCCTGCAGGCGGTGGTGGTGCGGGAGCCCAACAGCACGCTGCACTGACGCCATCGCCAGCCGCTACACAAGCAGCAGCTTGAGTATCATTGCCGCGCCCAGCGCGACCAGGACTGCGCCGAACAACAGGTCGATTCTTTGTTCCTGACGCTGGAATCGCGCCATCCAGGCTGGCCTGCTGACCAGCAACACGACCAGGGAATACCACAGGGCATCGGTGACTGCGCTGGTGGCGACCAGCAGGGCGTGTACCCGCCAGTCGGGCGCCGTGGGCAGAAACTGGCTGAACAGGGCCAGCATGAACAGGGCCAGTTTGGGGTTGAGAAAAGCGATGAGGAACCCGTTGCGCGCCGCCTTCCCGGCAGTCAGCATGGCCGGGCCGCCGGGGACCGCAGCGGTGGTGGTCCCGCCGCCGCGGGCTCTCAGGGCCGCAGCTCCCAGGTAGATCAGCCAGCCGGCACCGGCGAGCTGCAAGGCGAGGAAGACCTGTGGCGAGCGCGCAATCAGAACCGACAGGCCGCCCACCGTGAACAGCGCATAGCACCCCACTGCCAGGCCATGGGCAGTGGCTGCGGAGAGCCCCGCTGCGCGGCCACCGGCGAGGGCGGAGCGCAGCACAACCGCCAGGCTGGGCCCCGGGGACATTGCCCCCAACAGACAAACTCCGAGCAGGGAGAGCCAGAGTCCGAAGGTCACGGGCAGTGCCTCTCTTGGATTGGTAACACCTCAAAAAACCTCATCATTTTTCCACAGATTCTGTGGATAAGTCGGTGTGTATTTTGTTTAACGGGGCCCCGGGGCCAGTGGCCCGGGGCAGTGTTACAGATTGGTTAAAAAACAATCAATAGCTTTATGTCTTTTAAATACAATAGCTTACGTTGACAATTTAAAGTGCGACATGGCTTTGTTGAGCTAACAGCACCTTATTTCATTGCCGCACCCCATTTGTGCATAACCTTTTTGCCTGAGTTACCTAAAGTAACTCGCCCGGTATCCGGGGAACAGCGGGAGTGTGGTCTGTCGGGGTAACAATTTGAGCAGTTTCCAGAGACCCCTGCAGGCACAGTGTTTTTCTGATCGTCAAGACTTTTTAGCGATGTTACCGGGATGTAACGATACTGTGACAGCTCAGCTCTGGCCACGGTAGATGCAGCCGGAGGTACAGGTCTCCCGAATCTCGACCTGGGCCAGCTGTGGCAGCGAGGGCTGCAACTCGCGCCAGATCCAGCGGGCGATATTCTCGCTGGTGGGGTTTTCCAGGCCGGGAATGTCGTTCAGGTAGTAGTGGTCCAGCCGCTCCAGTACGGGTTTGAAGGCGGCCTTGATGTCACCGAAGTCCATGACCCAGCCGCTGGGCTCCACCGCCGGGCCCGCGACCACCAGGCGTACCTGAAACGAATGTCCGTGCAGACGGGCGCACTTGTGGCCTGCTGGCACATTGGGCAGCCGGTGGGCGGCTTCGAAGTGAAATTCCTTGAAAATTTCCATTACTGATGAACCTGTTGCAACGATTGGAGCTGCAGTCTGCGGCTCCATTCAAGCGGCGAATATTACTACCAAAACCGTTTATTTACAGTGCCGGAAAAAAATCCGGGAAATTCCCTGCGAAGGTTTGACAGCCCTTTTTTTATCTCTATAATGCGCGTTCTCGGTCAGGGGGTGGTTAGCTCAGCTGGGAGAGCATCTGCCTTACAAGCAGAGGGTCGGCGGTTCGATCCCGTCACCACCCACCATTTTGTCCGAGCCCCTTTGGAGCGGTAGTTCAGTTGGTCAGAATACCGGCCTGTCACGCCGGGGGTCGCGGGTTCGAGCCCCGTCCGCTCCGCCAAATACGGAAAAAGCCACCTTCGCGGTGGCTTTTTTCGTTTCTGGATCCAGGTCAGGATCCGCCCCGGGCAAGCATTGCTTGCAACGGGACGGGGCCTGGCTCGGCTCAGATCCGCTCGATGATGATCGCCGGCGCCATGCCGCCCGCGGCGCACATGGTGACCAGGCCAAACTGCTTGTCCTGGCGCTCCAGTTCGTCGAGCAGGGTGCCGATCAGGATGGAGCCGGTGGCGCCAATCGGATGCCCCAGAGCCATGGCGCCGCCATTGACGTTGACCCGGTCGCGGTCGAGCTTCAGGTCGCGGATAAACTTCTCGGCGACCACGGCAAAGGCCTCGTTGATCTCGAACAGGTCGATGTCCGACAGTTGCAGGCCGGCCTTCGCCAGTACCTTCTTCGCCGCCGGCACCGGCGCGTTCAGCATCAGCGTGGGTGAATCGCCCATGTTGCACATGGCGCGGATCCGCGCCCGCGGTTTCATGCCGTGGGCGCGAGCGTAGTCAGGCGAGGCCAGGAGAATCGCCGCGGCGCCGTCGACCACACCGGAGGAGTTGCCCGCGTGGTGCACATGGTTGATCTTGAGATCAGGGTAGACCTGGTTCACCAGCTTGCGGAAGGTCGTGCCGGACTCGGTGAGCGGGTAGTCCGCCAGGGCCTCGAAGGAGGGCTTCAGCTGCGCCAGGGTTTCCAGCGTGGTGCTTGGGCGGGGGAACTCCTCATGGTCCAGGGCCAGGCTGCCGTCGAGCTTGTATACCGGGATCAGGCTGCGGTCGAAATGGCCGTTGGCGATGGCCCGGGCCGCGCGCTGCTGCGAGGTCACCGCGAGGCTGTCAACAGCTTCCCGGTCGATACCCTCCAGGGTGGCGATGGCATCGGCGCAGACACCCTGGTGCGGCTGCGGGTGCTTTTCCCGCAGGCGCAGGTTGTCGCTGTCGATGAAGGGTGACTGGCTGGCATCCTGGCCGAAGGTGGACATCATTTCACAGCCGCCACCAATAACCAGGTCCTCCATCCCCGCCATGATCGAGGCCGCGGCCATGCTCACCGAGGTGATGCCGGAGCCGCAGAAACGGTCCAGGGTCACGCCCGAGGAACGCACGTCGTAGCCGGCGTCGAGGGCCGCCATGCGCGCGAGGTCAGCACCCTGTTGGCCGCGCTGGGTGCTGGTGCCGAATATGATGTCGTCGACCTCGGCGGTATTGAGCTTGTTGCGTTCCGCGATGGCGCGCAGCACCGCTGCGGCGAGGTGTTGCGGGTGCTGGTCGGCAAGGGCGCCCTTGCCTTTTTTGCCGATCCCGCGCGGGGTGCGGCAGGCGTCGATAATCCATGCTTCTGACATAATCTTGCTCCGATTAAAACTGTGGTTGATCAAATCGATGGCGGGCAGCGATTCAGCGGCCTTTCCACTGCGGCGCGCGCTTCTCGGCGAAGGCGGTGGCGCCTTCAATGGCATCCTCACTGGTGAATATGGGCTGGATGATCACGCCCTGCTTGGCGAACATTTCATCGCTGCTCCAATCCTGGGCCTGGTCGACAACCTGCTTGCTGGCGGCGACGGCGAGAGGGCCGTTGGCAGCGATCTTCTGCGCCAGTTCCTTTGCTGCCTGCAGGGCTGTGCCGGAGGGTACCACCTGGTTGATCAGGCCGAGATCGTAGGCGCGCTGGGCGCTGATAAAGTCGCCGGTCAGCGCCAGTTCCTTGGCGATGCGGGAGGGAATCTGCTTGGGCAGCTTGGCCAGCCCGCCAGCGCCCGCGGCCAGGCCGCGCTTGACTTCCGGGATGCCGAATTTCGAGTCGTCGGCGGCCACGATCAGGTCGCAGCTGATAGCAACTTCGAAGCCCCCCGCCAGGGCATAGCCCTCCACCGCGGCAATCAGCGGCTTCTTGCCGCTGTACTCACAGATGCCGGCAAAGCCGCGACCTTCCACCACCGGCAGTTCGCCGGTAACAAAGGCTTTCAGGTCCATCCCCGAGCAAAAGGTGCCGCCGGCGCCGGTGAGAATGGCGACGCGCAGTTCCGGGTTGCTTTCGAGCTCGTCGATGGCGGCTGCCACGCCCTCGGCCAGCGCCTTGTTGGCGGCGTTCCTGGCGGCGGGGCGGTTCAGGGTAATGGTGAGGATGCCATCGGCGATCTCGGTCAGGACGGGTTGTTCAGACATGCGTGTACTCCGTGCGATACGTGTGGACGTTGATATTGTGCCGGCCCTGCTTCCAACCGGGTGCGCTTTCCCGCACCCCCCGATGATACTGCGGTGGACGCAGAATGAGTAATCGTATTTGCCGGGGACGGTCCGTCAGGCTGGGGCGAACACCGGTGCAATGAAGGCTGCACCATCGCGCGGCTGCAGCTCACGGAAGCGTACGGTGACGGCCATGTCGCAGCGCAAATCCGCTGCGCAGCAATCGACCAGCCGGGTGACCAGGCGGATGTAGGGTGCTTCCCTCGGACTCACCAGGCCGGTCAGGTAGGGAGTGTCGAAATCCGGATTGAGCGCAGCGCTCACCTCGCTCCAGGCGATCAGGCTTGCCTCGCCGGACAGGGTTCGCCAGTGCAGTGCGCCATCGCAGATCTCGCAGTGCGCCCGCGGATACCACACCGCGCGATCACAGGCAGCACACCAGCTCACTCGCAACTCTCCCGCGCGGGCGCCCTGCCAGAAGGGCCCGGTCAGCGGGTCCGACAGATCCGGCGGGGTCACCGTTCACCCCGCCTGAGAACCAGGGTCGAGCCTTCGTCGGCGGTAAACCCGGCGTAGGCTGCGATGCGTGCGGATTCCACCTGGTTGACGGCGGTGCCGCGCAGCTGCTTCACCAGCTCTACCACATGGGAGATGCCCAGCAGATAACTGTGGGAGAGCAGGCCGCCATGGGTATTGCAGGGGATGCCGCCCAGCCGCCTCGGCCGCTGGTAAAACAGTCGATCATTCTGGATAAAATCGCCACCTTCGCCCTTGCGGCAGAAACCCATGTCCTCGATCTGCATCAGGGCGGTGCTGGAAAAACAGTCGTAGACCGCGATGACATCGATTTCCGTGACCTCGGTGTCGGCCATGGCGAAGGCCCAGGGCGCGGCGAAGGTCTGCGGGGTCGCGGTGATCACGGGCTGCTGGCTGATATAGGGCGCGCCCTGAACGCGGCCGTGACCAACGCCCTCCACCAGCACCGCTGGATGGGGCATGTCCACCGCCTGTTCCGCCGGACTCATGACCCAGGCCGCGGCGCCGTCGGAAATCAGGCAGCAATCCTCGACCCGCAGGGGGTCTGCCAACGGGCGCCGTGCCAGGTAGCTTGCAAGGGAAAGCTCGCGGTCACGCATCACTGCGTTCGGGTGGCGGTTGGCGTGACGGCGGAAGGTCAGGGGCAGGGCGGCCAGCTGCGCGCTGTCGAGGCCGTATTCGTGCATGTAGCGGCGGGCAAAAGTGGCGAAGTAGACTGGCTGTGGATACCAGCCGAAGGGCAATTCGAAGCGCGCCTTCATGTCCTCACTGGCGTGCCAGTCACCGGGGGTGCCGCTCCCGGCGGCGCGGCGGCTGGCCCAGTCCACGGCAAACACATTGACGATGTGTCTGGCATTCCCGGCGCGCATTGCCAGAGCGGCGCTGTGGGCGCAGGTGGCGGCCCAGATCATGGCGCCTCCAGCGGTGGAAAACCACAGGGGCTGGGAGGTGTTGAAGTGAGCGTGGAAATCCTCCGGCCGCAGCTGGTCCCGGATGCCGGCGGAGACCATCAGGCCGCCGATGTCCTCCGGCCGCAGGCCGGCATCGGCAATTGCGGCCGCCACCGCTTCCAGTGCCATCGTTCTGGGGTCGCGGCCGGAGGGGCCGCTGACCGGGGTTTCGCCGATGCCGGTAATCGCCACCTCGCCGCGCACATCTTCCAGCACCAGCGACTCGCCCCAGTCCGGAACCCGGGCGCGCCGCGCCAACGCGCGCAGGGATTGGGTTGCCATCGACGTGGCCCGGCTACTGGCTGCCAATATGGTCCAGACGGCCGCCGTAGAGGCGGGGCGTGGAGACCTGTTCGGCGATCACGGTCACGATCACCCGTTCTGCGTCCGGCTCGTCCAGGTCGAAATCCCGGCCCATGGTCCTGCGGTAGATTTTCTGGTTCAGGCTGCCCCCCGGGTCGTCCGTCAGCTCCGCGTGGCCCCTCATCTCGACGTAGCGGGTCGGGTTCACCGGGTCCAGGACACAGACCGTGATCCGGGGGTCGGCCTGCAGGTTGCGGTATTTGACCCGGCTCTTGAGCGTGCTGAAGCGAAGGGTTTCGCCGTCCCAGTCGAAACTGACCGGGTTGGTGGAGATCAGCTGGTCGGTTGACCGCAGGGTACTGACAAAGGCGAAGATACCGGTTTCCAGAATCCCCTTGTGACTGTCGGGAACCGTTTTTATTGCGGCCATGCTCTGTACTCCAGTTGAGCTGTTGCTTGCGGCGCCGGCGCAGGCAGTGGTTCCCTGTCCGGCTTGGCCAGACATTGCCAGATTTCCACTGGCTTGTCCTTTACCGGGATCAATCTCCCGCGGCTGCTGCAGGCGATCGGTCCAAGTGCTTGTACCGCGACGCTTAAGACCCGGCCAAAAAGCGTCTATGATGCCTCTCCTGAGCCATGCGCAGTCGCGCTGTCGGTGTGGCCCTGTTCAACCTGTGAGGAGTCCTCTGATGCCCAAACCCCGTCCCCCCATGCCGATACCGTTTGGCTGGTTCGTGATTTCCTACAGCGACGAGCTTGCCGTCGGCGAGTCCCGTGCAGTCGAGTATTTTGGCAAGGAGCTGGTGCTGTTCCGGACCGAGTCGGGCAAGCCGGTACTGCTCGATGCCTACTGCCCACACCTGGGCGCGCATCTCGGCTACGGCATCAACGAGAGCAGTGGCCAGGGCGGTCGCATTGAGGGGGAGACGATCGTCTGCCCCTTCCATGCCTGGAAGTTCAATGCCGAGGGTTACTGCACGGAAGTGCCCTACGCCAAGAATATGCCGCCAAAGGTCCAGGGCAAGCAGTGCCTGCAGACCTACCCGGTGGTGGAGGACAACCAGGTAATCTATGCCTGGTACCATCCTGACGCTGCTGCGCCGCTGTGGGAGGTCGAGTCTTTCCCCGAGGCCAACAGCGATGACTGGGCTCCGCTGCAACGCTTTGAGTGGGTGATCAAAACCGCCTGCCAGGAAATGGCCGAAAACGGTGCCGACTCCGCGCACTTCCGCTATGTGCACCAGACTGCGACCTTCCCCGAGACCGAGCTTACCTACGATCAACACTACTCTCTGGGCGTCCAGCGTGCCGACATGCAAACGCCAAAGGGTATGGTCAAGGGCAGTATTACCTCCAGGGGCATTGGTCCCGGCCAGGGCTTCACCCGCTTCGAGGGTATCGCCAGCACTTTCCTGATGGGCAATGTCACGCCGATAGACGACGAGACAGTGCATGTGCGCTTCGCCTTTACCCAGCCCAAGGTCAATGGCCAGGTGAAAGAGGGCGGGGTCAACGCCGCCATCATTCGCGACATCTGCAAGCAGCTGGATGAGGACAAACCGATCTGGGAGCACAAGATGTTCCGGCCGCAGCCGGCGCTGTGCGACGGCGACGGCCCCATTGCCCGCTTCCGGAAGTGGTACAGCCAGTTTTACACCGAGCCCCTGGCGGCCAGCTGAGGCTCGGCAACCTGCCCCGGGTTTTTGCCCCGGGAGCGGGCGGGGCGGCCCGTGCGTGGCCGTCCCGCTATACGGTCAGAACGCGATGGATTCTCCAGTCGCTGGAATAGCGGCGCGCACCTGCAGTTCATCCCACAGCTTGTCAGCGAGAACGTCCTGCGCTTTGGGCTCCCCATGCACCAAAGCTATCCGCGGTGCCGGCTGGAAGTTGGCAGCCCAGGCCAGCAGCTCCGTCTGGCCCGCGTGGGCCGAGAAGCAGCCCAGGGTTTCCATGCGTGCCTTCACCGCGTACTCCTCGCCGAACAGTTTTACGTTTTTCATCCCGTCCACCAGCAGGCGGCCGAGGGTGCCCCGGGCCTGAAAGCCGACGAAGATAACTGTGTTGCGGGAATCCCAGATGCGCTGTTTGAAATGGTGGCGGATGCGGCCGCCGGTGCACATGCCACTGCCGGCGATAATGATGGCCCCGCTCTTGATGCGGTTGATGGCCATGGATTGCTCCGTGTCTGCCGTGAGCTGCAGGCGCGGTAGAAATTCCGCCAGGGAGTCGCGGTGGACGTCGGACAGCTCGCGCATGTCATCCCCATCCATCAGTTCCAGCCAGCGGTCGTACGTCCTGGTCACCTCAATTGCCATCGGGCTATCCAGGAATACCTGCCATGCGTCCAGCTTGCCCGAGTGATGCAGGCGCCCGAGATGAAACAGGATCTCCTGGGTGCGCCCCACTGCGAACGCGGGAATCATGACGTTGCCGCCCTGCGCCCAGGTCTCGTGCAGTATGGTTTCCAGTTGTTCCATGGACTCGTCTTCACAGCGATGATTGCGGTCGCCGTAGGTGCTTTCCAGCAATAGCAGATCGGCCTTCTCCAGCGTCTGTGGATCATTCATCAACACCGAGCCGCTGCGCCCCAGGTCGCCCGAGAACACCAGGGTTTTGGCGCCGCGACTTTCCTGCAGTGAGACTTCGACGATGGCCGAGCCAAGGATATGACCCGCGTCATGCAGGCAGACCTCACAGTGGTGTCCTATCTTGAAGGTTTTGCCATAGCGGCTGGGCTTGAGCTGGCGCAGCACTTTCTCGACGTCGGCTTCATCGTAGACCGGCTCCCTGGTCTTGCGCCCGCGGCGCTCGGCGCGACGGTTCTCACGCTCCAGGTCGCGCAGGTACAGTCCGACCGCATCCTTGAGCATGATCGGCAGCAGGTCCGCGGTGGCGCGGGTGCAGTGGATGTGGCCGCGAAACCCCTGGTGTACCAGCAGCGGCAGCATGCCGCAGTGGTCGAGGTGGGCGTGGGACAGGATGACAGCGTCGATACTGGAGGGATCGAAGCTGAAGCGCTCGTTGTGGATCCGCTCCACCGCATCGCCGCCCTGGCGCAGGCCGCAATCGAGCAATACCCGGCCGCAGGCGGGAGACTCAAGCAGGTGACAGGACCCGGTAACTTCCTGGGCCGCTCCGTAAAAGGTGATCGTTGCCATGAATACTCCTGATTCCAATAGTCAGCTGTCACTATAACCCGGTTGTCGTGCCCCGCGCAGTATCGCGGCGGCCGGAATGGGAAGGGCAGGCCGGATGCGCTGCTTTGTCAGCGGGGATTGGCTATAATGTCGCCCCTTGGGAAGGCGGGCCACAGCCGGGTGACGCCGTCGTGAAAGGACCGTGCAATGCCAGATAACAAACTGATTCCCACCGTGCAGGTGGCCAGCGGCAACAAGTTCGTCAACGAGCGAGGCATCTCCGCGATCAAGGACGGGATCAAGGCGTCCGCCGCTGCCGGCGAGCGCCTGGCGAAGCCTGACTGGTTGCGCATCCGGGTCCGGGGTGGTGCCAGCTACGAGAAAGTGAAGGGCATAGTCCACTCCCACCGCCTGGCGACAGTCTGTGAGGAAGCCAAGTGCCCGAATATGAGCGAGTGCTGGAGCGCTGGAACTGCGACCATCATGCTGATGGGTGACGTCTGCACCCGGGCCTGCCGCTTCTGTGCGGTCAATACCGGCAATCCCAGGGGCTGGCTGGATCCGGAAGAGCCCGCCAACACCGCGAGGTCGGTGCGGCTTATGGGCCTTAAGTACGTGGTCCTGACCTCCGTCAACCGCGATGATCTGCCCGATGGCGGGGCCGGGCACTACGCGGCCTGCGTGCGGCAGGTCAAAGCGGAAAACCCGGAAACCGCGGTGGAGGCACTGACCCCGGATTTTCTCGGTGTGCTGGCTGATGTGGAGACAGTGCTGGACTCGGGTATCGCGGTGTTTGCCCAGAATGTGGAGACCGTGCGGCGCCTGACCCACCCCGTGCGCGACATTCGCGCCAGCTACGAGCAGACTCTGGCGGTGCTGGCCCACGCCAAACACTATCGCCCCGACGTGCTGACCAAGACCAGCCTGATGCTGGGCCTGGGGGAAACCGATGGCGAAATCCAGCAGGCGATGGACGATCTCCGTGCCGCCGGCGTCGATATCCTCACTCTGGGCCAGTACCTGCAGCCCACCGTCAACCACTACCCGATCGATCGCTACGTCTCGCCGCAGGAATTCGAGCAGTATCGGGACTGGGGCCTTGAGCGCGGTTTCCTCGAGGTGGTTTCCGGCGTGTTCGTGCGTTCGAGTTACCGCGCCGAGCAGGTGCTGGAGAAAAACAATGTGGGGCTGACATAAGCCCCGATGTTCGCTCCAACCTCTGGCAGTCGCTTGCTGGCGAGGTTCTCGACGGGGTTGCCCTCGACAATGTGACCGTGCTGCGGCTGGACCGCAGCGGCGGCCTGGCCCCCGGCAACAAGCAGTTCAAGCTGGCACCGCACCTGGCTGCGATCGCAGCGGCGGGACACCGTCGGGTGCTGTCTTTCGGCGGTGCCTGGTCCAATCACTTGCATGCGCTGGCCGCCGCCGGGCAGCCCGCAGGGCTGCGGACCGTGGGGGTGATTCGCGGGGAGCGGCCAGCGGCGCTGTCCCCCACCCTGGCCGAGGCCTCGGCCTGGGGTATGCAGCTGCACTTTGTCAGTCGCAGCGACTATCGGCGACGCCACGAGCCCGGCTTCATCGCGAGCCTGGCCGGCCAGCTGGAGATTGACTATGTCATACCGGAAGGGGGTGCCGGGCCGCTGGCCGTGGCGGGGTGCCGCCCGCTGGCGGAGATGATTGCTGCCCGCTTTCCCGCCGGTGCGCGGATCGTGGTCGGGGTCGGCACCGGAACCACGCTCGCCGGCCTGGCGGCGGCGCTGCCGGCGTCGTTTTGCGTTGACGGTGTTCTCGCCCTGCGTGGTGCCGGCGCCCTGGCGGACTCGATCGCTGCCTGGGTCGAGGCGGCGGGGACAGGTGGCTCCGCTCGCTGGCGTCTCCACGACAATTTTCACTGCGGGGGTTTCGCGCGTTCCAACGCCCGCCTGCAGACCCTGATGCTGGGCAGTGAACGGGAACTGGGCCTGCCGCTGGAGCCGGTGTATACAGGCAAGGTTCTTTTGGCCCTGCACAGTATGCTGGCTTCCGGCGCCTGGTCGGCGCGCGACCCGGTGGTGCTGGTGCATACGGGCGGCCTGCAGGGGCGTCGCGGCTACCCCTGGCTGGACTGAGGGCCGCGCCCCGCGTATGCCCGCCAGGCACTGTGTGTTTATAATGGCGCTTGCTTGCGGACAGGGCAGTGCGGTTATGCAGACAAACTTTGACAGAATCGGCCTGGTGGGACGCAGCCAGCAGGAGGGTCTGGCGGAGGTGCTGGAGCAGCTGATCGGCCTGTTGCAGGCGCAGGGCAAGGAGCTGGTGCTGGAGGCCCGGCTCGGTGAGCTGGTAGCCGACACCGGCATTCCCCGAGCCAGCCTGGATGAGATTGGCGAAGACAGCGACCTGGTGGTCGTTGTCGGCGGTGACGGCAGCCTGCTGAGCGCTGCCCGCACCCTGGCCAAATATGAGACGCCGGTACTGGGAGTGAATCGTGGCAGGCTCGGCTTCCTGACCGATATTACGCCGGATGACATCGCCACCCAGGTGCCGGCGGTACTCGCCGGCGAGTACACCCGGGAGAGCCGTTTCCTGCTGGACGCGCGCGTGCTGCGCGGCGGCAAGACTGTCGGCCGCGCCGATGCCCTCAACGATGTCGTCGTCAACTCCGGCACCTCCGCCCAGATGATCGAGTTCGAGCTCTATATCAACGGCGTTTTCGTCTATCGTCAGCGCGCCGACGGGCTGATTATCTCCACCCCCACCGGCTCCACCGCCTATTCCCTGTCCGGCGGCGGCCCGATCATGCACCCGACACTCGACGCGGTGGTACTGGTGCCCATGTTCCCCCACGCCCTCAGCAGCCGGCCCATTGTGGTGGACGGCAACAGCGAGATCCGGCTGGATATCCTGGAGCGCAATCGCATCCACCCGCCGGTTACCTGCGATGGCCAGGTCAACATGACTGCGCGCCCGGGCGACTCGGTGTTCATTACCAAGAAGCCACACCGCCTGACCTTGCTGCACCCGCTCGGGCACAGTTTTTACGCCAGCTGCAGGGATAAACTGCGCTGGAACACCGCGCTGGTGAATTAATGGCTCGTGGACATGTAGTTCTGCGGGTGCCGGCGGGCGACGATCTGCTGCCGTTCCTCGTCCTGCTCCAGCACCGGCGGGTTCCGCACCGGGTGTACGAATCCGGTGGCGAGCAGGTGCTGGAAGTGGCAGAAGCGGCCCAGGCGGACCGGGTCATGGCCCTGTACCGCGCCTGGCGCGCGGGGGAGCTGCGGATCGAGATTGCCCCGAGAGAGCAGGCGTCCGCACTGGCGCCAAACGACAGTCCGCGGTCGCGACTCTCCGCGCCGGTCACCGTGGTTCTGATGGCGCTCAGTGTGGCGGGCTTTTTGCTGGTGTATCTGCGGGCGCCGATGTCCTGGCTGTCCCTGTTCACCTTCGCGCCGTTTACCCTGCAGGGGGAAAGCATCGGGTTTGGTCGGATGGGAGCGGAATACTGGCGTCTCATCACCCCCGCCTTCCTGCATTTCGGCTGGCTGCACATCGTCTTCAACAGCCTGTGGCTGTGGGAGCTCGGCAGTAAAGTGGAACGTACTCTCGGCTCGGTGCACATGGCGGGCCTGTTCTTCACTATTGCCCTGGTATCCAACGCCTGCCAGTACCTGTTCGGCGGGCCTTCCATTTTTGGCGGCATGTCCGGGGTGGTCTACGGCCTGTTGGGTTTCAGCTTTGCCGGGGCCCGCCTGCAGCCCCGCTGGGGCTTTGAACCCAGCCGGCCCATCATGTTGCTGATGGTGGGGTGGCTGGTTCTCTGCATGGTGGGCCTGGTCGAGGTGTTGGGCTTTGGTGCCATTGCCAACGCGGCGCACCTTGGCGGTCTGCTGGCCGGCGCGGCGCTCGGCGCCGGTATGGCCCTGCTGTCGCGGGCCCGGCCCCCGGGCAGCTGAGCCCCTGCAGGCGGGACAGGGGCTGGCGCAGACAGTTATAATGCGCGGTTTTTGTGTGCCGGAGCCGCCATGGATTACGAGGATGTCATCAATCAGCTCACCCCGGAAATTTACCGGAGCATGAAACGCTCGGTAGAACTGGGCCGTTGGCCCGACGGACGCCCGGTAACACCCGAACAGCGAGCCAACGCCCTGCAGGCGCTGATTGCCTGGGGCGAGCGTCACTTGCCCCCGGAGCAGCGTGTTGGTTTTATCGACAAAGGCAGCAAGGCCGGAAGCGAGTGCGACGAGCCCCAGCCAGAGCCGCTGCGCTGGCGCGACGGATCGGAGGGCCAGTAACCGTGGCTGTGGAACTGGCCCGAGGGGCCCTGCGCAAAATGAAAACCCGGCTGCAGAGTCCTGTCAGCTACGAGATGGTACTGGGCGAGGCCCGGGTGCCGCTCAACGCGTTGCTGGGGCAGTCCCTGCAGCTGGAATTTCTCGGTGCGATCAACTGCATTCACTGCGACCGCGCCACCAGCAAGAGTTTCAACCAGGGTTATTGCTATCCCTGCTTTCGCCGGCTCGCCCAGTGCGACAGCTGCATAATGAGCCCGGAAAAGTGTCACTACCACCTCGGTACCTGCCGGGAGCCGGAGTGGGGTGAAGCCAACTGCATGATCGACCACTTCGTGTATCTGGCCAACACTTCCGGACTCAAGGTCGGTATAACCCGTCACAGCCAGGTTCCCACCCGCTGGATGGACCAGGGTGCGACCCAGGCGCTGCCCATCTTCCGGGTCGGCAGCCGACTCCAGTCGGGGCTGGTGGAGACTGTGTTCAAGTCACATATTGCCGACAAGACCAACTGGCAGGCGATGCTCAAGGGGCCTTCCGCGCCGGCCGACCTCGAGTCCGAGCGGCAGCGCCTGATGGCCGTCTGCGCGGACGAGATCGCCGCGCTGCAACAGGAGCATGGCCTGCAGGCCCTGGCGGTACTGGAACAGCAGGCGGTGGTCGAGATTGACTATCCGGTGCTGGAGTACCCGCTCAAAGTTACCTCCTTCAACCTGGACAAGAACCCGCTGGTGGCTGGAACCCTGCTGGGGATCAAGGGTCAGTACCTGATTCTGGATACGGGGGTTATCAATCTTCGCAAGTTCGGCGGCTACCAGGTCGCCCTGTCACAACACTGAGGTAAGTCATGCGCGATGCACAGCCGCAAGTCATTCATCGAAATGACTATCAGCCACCCGCGTTCCTGATCGAACGCACCGAGCTGGCGTTCGACCTGCACGAGGACCACGCCCTGGTCAGTGCCTGTCTCCACCTCCGTCGCAACCCCGAGGTCGAACCCGGGGCGGCGCTGGAATTGCACGGGCAGGAACTGGAACTGTTGTCACTGGCGCTGGACGGGCGCGAGCTGGCGCCCGCTGAGTACCAGCTCAGTGCCGAGCGCCTGGTGCTCGCCAACGTGCCCGAGCGCTTCCAGCTGCGCAGCGAAGTTCGCATCCAGCCCCAGGACAACACGTCCCTGGAAGGCCTGTACAAGTCCCGCGCCATGTTCTGCACCCAGTGCGAGGCGGAGGGCTTTCGCAAGATCACCTGGTATCTGGATCGCCCCGATGTGATGGCGGAGTTCCACGTCACCATTGAAGCGGATGAATCCCGTTATCCGGTGTTGCTGAGCAACGGCAATCCCATGGGCGGCCAGTCACTGGGCAATGGCCGCCACCGCGTGAGCTGGCATGACCCATTCCCCAAGCCGGCCTACCTGTTCGCCCTGGTGGCGGGGGATCTGCGCTATATCGAGGAGCGTTTCCGCACCGCCAGCGGCCGCGAAGTCGCCCTGCGTATCTACGTGGAGGAAAAGGATCTGGACAAGTGCGACCACGCGATGCTTTCGCTGCAGCAGTCCATGCGTTGGGACGAGGAGGTGTACGGCCGCGAATACGACCTCGACGTGTTCAATATTGTCGCCGTCGACGATTTCAACATGGGGGCCATGGAAAACAAGGGGCTGAACATCTTCAACAGCTCCTGCGTACTGTGCAGTCCCGACACCACCACCGATGCCGGGTTCCAGAAAGTACAGGCCATTGTCGCCCACGAATACTTCCACAACTGGTCCGGCAACCGGGTTACCTGCAGGGACTGGTTCCAGCTCAGCCTGAAAGAGGGCTTTACCGTGTTCCGGGACGCGGAGTTCTCCGCCGATATGGGCTCGCGAACGGTCAAGCGGGTGGAGGATGTGAACCTGCTGCGCAGCGCCCAGTTCGCCGAGGATGCCGGTCCCATGGCCCACCCGGTGCGGCCCGACTCCTTTATCGAGATATCCAACTTTTATACGGTGACCATCTACGAGAAAGGCGCGGAGGTGGTGAGGATGATCCACACCCTGCTGGGGCCAGAGCGCTTCCGCCAGGGCTCGGACCTGTACTTTGCCCGCCACGATGGCCAGGCGGTCACCTGCGAGGACTTTGTGCGGGCAATGGAGGATGCCTCGGGGGTGGACCTGACCCAGTTCCGGCACTGGTACTCGCAGGCCGGGACGCCCACGCTTGGCGCCCGCGGGGAGTACGACCCCGAGACCCGGCGCTATACCCTGACCCTGAGCCAGAGCACACCCCCCACGCCGGGGCAGCCGGACAAGGCGCCGTTGCTGATTCCAGTCGCCCTGGGGTTGCTGGGCAGTGCGGGCAACCTGCCCCTGCAGCTGGCTGGGAGTGAGGCCGATCCGGAAACCGCCGACAACACCCACCGGGTGCTGGTGCTGACCGCCGAGGAACAGAGTTTCTGTTTCGAGCGAGTGATGGAACCGCCGGTACCGGCGCTGCTGCGCGGCTTTTCGGCGCCGGTGCGCCTGGACTACGCCTACAGCAGCGCGGATCTCTGCGCCCTGATGAGCCGGGAGGAAGATGGGTTCGTGCGCTGGGATGCCGCCCAGCAACTGGCCCTGCGGGTGCTGGACTCGGCTCGGGAGCAGCTGGCAGCGGGGGAGGCGGTGGTGGTAGAGCCGCTGTACCTGCAAGCCTGCGGTGAGCTGCTGGCGAACACCGCCCTGGACCCGGCCATGGTCGCGGAAATGCTGCGCCTGCCGGGCGAGAGTTATCTCGCGGAGCTGGCTGCCAGCCGCGGCGGCGCCGATGTCGATGCCATTCACGCGGCGCGCAATGCCGTGCGTGCGGCACTCGCCCGGAACCACGCCAGCGCCTTCAGGGATTGCTACCAGCGGCTCGCCAGCAATGAGCCCTACGCCCCGGAGTCTGGCCAGATCGGCGCCAGGAGCCTGCGCAACACCAGCCTGGATTACCTGGCGCTGGCGGGAGAGGAGGGCGTGGCCCTGGCTGCGGGCCAGTTTGCCGATGCCAGCAACATGTCCGATCGCCTCGCCGCGTTGCAGGTACTGGCCCATCACGGTAGTCCGGCCCAGCGCGATGCTACCCTGGAGTGGTTCTACCAGGACTGGCAGCACGACACCCTGGTGATGAACCAGTGGCTGCAGGTGCAGGCGATGCTGCCCGCGGTGGATACCCTTGAACGGGTACAGCGGCTGCTGCAGCACCCGGCTTTCGACAGTCGCAACCCGAACAAGCTGCGGGCCCTGATTGGCGCCTTTTGCAGCGCCAACCCGGTGAATTTCCACCGCGCCGACGGCGCCGGCTACCACTTTCTGGCAGACAGGATTGAAGAAATCGATGCCCGGAATCCGCAGATAGCCGCTCGCCTGCTGACGCCGCTGACCAAGTGGCGCAACTATCGCGGGCGGGAGCAACTCATGCGCGCGCAGCTGCAGCGTCTTGCTGCGCTGCCCGCCGTGTCGCGGGACGTGTACGAGGTCCTCGACAAGGCTCTGGCGGACTGATCGCGCCGGTCCGCCGGCCTCAAGTGCTGCGGGGATAGAGGGCCAGGGTGTCGCTGTGCTGGTCACCACCGCGGCCCGGAGCACCGCTGCGCAGGTGCGCTGCGGCGTCGAGGAGGGCGGCTCCATCCCAGCCGCCGCCGTCCCGGTACAGTGCCCGGTCGAGTCCCGCGACCGCATCCTGCAGGGCGGGGTCATTCAGGCTTGCGGCCAATGCCGCCGCGTTTATCCCCGCCCTGCCGGGCAGGCGGGCCCGGCCCCAGGCCAGCAAGGCGCGACGCGCCTGGGGCGCGCTGTTGCTGGTGCAGGCCGCCTGTAACTGCTTGAACGCGCGGGCTTCCCCGGGTGCGGTGCTGCTTCCCGTGTCTTGCGCCAGCGGTGATTCCACGCTGCGCCGGGGGTGGCGCCAGTGCCAGGCCAGGGTGGCGAGCCAGCCCAGGGCAAAGACCCCCGCCAGCAGCTGCCACAGCCTCTGCGGTGCGCGTTCAACGCCGGCCAGGGCAGGGCTGCCACGGGGCGCGAGAGTGCTTCCGGGCACGGTTACCTCGCCGGCATCGGCCGCCGCGCCCGGCGCCGCGGCGATAGCGATCTGCCTGGCCGGCAAAACCGCGTAGCGCAGGCTGTCGCTCTCCGTGTCCCACCAGGGTATGCGCACCTCCGGCAGCGTCCAGCTGCCCGCCCTGCTGGCGACCAGGGCCGCGCTGTCCCGCCGCAGGCCAACCACGCCATTGCCGTCCTCGCGGTCGTCCACCAGCGGCTGGTCGGGGTAGTAGCGCAGGGCGTCCGGCGCTGCAAACTCCACCGGCGGCAATTGCGCACCCTGCACGCCCTCGCCGCGGAGGCGAACCGTCCGGGTAGCGGACTCCCCCGCCTGCAGCTGGTCCGGAGGCGTGGACCAGTCCTCCTCCAGCGTGAGATTGCGTGCCGGCAACCAGGTGCTCCCGGCGGGGAACGCGTCCGGACGCGGTTTCACCGTGATCGTCAGCGGCTCTGTGCGCCGCTGCAGCTGGCGGCCACCGCCACCCAGGTCGAAGACACTGCGCCGACCGCTGCTTTCGCGGGCGGTGAACAGCTGGGCGGGGATTTCCAGTGTGCCGCTCTGCTCCGGGAAGATCGCGTAGCGTACTTCATGTACCAGCCACGGCCGTCCGTTGATGGTGCGTTGAAAGGAGTTTTGCTCCAGCGGTTTGACGAAGGCCTGGTCGAGGTCAAGCTCGCTCACGCTGCGGGAGTCAAGGTTGATCGCCTGTTGTATACGCAGCGTCAACAGGACCTGGCCCTGCACATAAACCTCCTGCCGATCGACCTCGGCTTCGAACAGCACTTCCTGGTCGGCATCGGCCAGGGTGGGCGGAGGGCCTACCTCGATGACCAGCGGCCGCGTCGTCTCCGCACCGGCGCGAAACGCCGGGATTTCCAGGGTGCCTTCCCGTCGCGGGGTGAGGTCCAGCAACAGCTGGCGGGTGCGCGTGGTCTGGCCGTTGATGATGCTGGTGCTGCTGCTCGTGCTGCGTTGTAGAATCTCGAAGTCCGCCAGCAGCTTGCGCAGCTCCAGGCCGTCCAGGTCCTCATCGCCGGTGGCGGCAATCACCAGGCGCAGACTGTCTCCCAGGGCTATTTGCTGGCGATCCACGGCGACTTCCAGCGCCGCCTGCGCTGCGGCGCACCACAGCCAGAGCAGCAGCCCCAGTCCCAGCCATGTCCGGTTACCAGTCACGCTCATTTCCACTCCCGGGTTGTTGTTGCCGCTTGCGGCTCTCGTAGCGAAATTTCTCTCGCAGCAGGCCGGAGGGGTCGTCCGGTACCCGGCGCAGCCACTGCTCCATGGCCTGGTTGCGCTCGGCCTCTTCCAGAGACAGTTCCGGCACCTCGACATTGGTCAGCGGCTCCGCGTCCACCGCCGGTTCCGGTGCAGGTTCCGGTTCGCCGGGGTCTGCATCCTCCTCCGCAGCCGCCGCTTCCTGCGCCTCCGGGGAAGAGTCACTGGAAGAACCCTGGTTCTGGTCGCGTTGGTCCGGTTGTTGCTGGTCTTGCTGTTCGTCCTCCCGGGGCTGTCCCTGCTGCTCGCCCTGGTCGCCCTCGCCCTCGTCCTGTTGTTCGTTTTGCTCGCTGTCCTCGCCTGCCTGCTGCTCCTGTTGCTCCTGCTGCTGTTTCAGGTCTTCCACCAGCGCCAGGTTGGCGGCGGCATCCTCTTGCCCCGGTGCCAGTTCCAGCGAGCGTTGGTAGGCATCGATCGCACCATCGAGGTCTCCTTCGCGAGCGAGAGCGTTACCCCGGTTGTACCAGCCGTCGGCGCTGTCGGTGGCCTGGAATCGTTCGGCAGCGGTGGCATAGTCACCGCTTTCGTAGGCGGCGGCTCCGCCCCAGGCCGGGTCCCGAAACAGCGTTGCGGCGCGCTCCGCATCGCCGGCCTCAAGGGCCCGTCGCGCCTGCTGGTCGGGGGTGAGCCATAGATCCTGCCAGGCCTGGGCCCGAGCAGTTCCCGGCTCCAGCAGCAACAGCAGGGGCAGCAATCCCAGCAGCCAGCCGCGCCTAAAGAGGGCCAGTGCCAGCGGCAGCAGGAGAACGATCAGCCAGTAGCCCTGGTCCTCCCAGGCATCCGCCGCCAAGCCCTCCGCAAGGCTGGTCTCGGTAGCGGTAGCGGCCTGCGACAGCAGGGTCTCGAGATCGCTGTTATCGACCCGCAGGCGCTGATAGCGCCCGCCAGCCGCTTGCGCCAGTGCCTGCAGAGGCCCTTCTTCAAGTCGGGGAATGACGATGGCCCCGGAGTCATCGCGCCGAAAACCACCGCGGGGCAGCGGCATGGGGGCGCCACCGGCGGTACCCAGTCCCAGTACCGACAGGGTGACTCCGGCACTGCGCAACTGCCGTCCCATCCGCGATACCTCGTCCTCATCGACGCCATCGGTCAGTAACAGAATACGACCGCCGCCGACGCCCGCGGACGCCAGCAATTCGAGTGCCAGGCGCAACGCGCCGGCGGTGTCGCTGCCGGGGAGGGGCATCATGTCGGGATTCAGGGCCGGCAACAGGTTGGCGATGGTCGCTGTATCGTCGGTGAGCGGAGTGACCACGTGGGCGTCTCCCGCGTAGGCCACGAGACCGGTCTGGCCTTCGCGCCGGGTTCCCAGCAGGTCCAGCAGTTTTTGCCTGGCCCGGTCCAGGCGCGAGGGCGGCTGGTCGGTGGCTTTCATGGAGTAGCTCAAGTCCAGCACCAGTACCAGGGCGTCCTCCACCTGTTCTACCGGTTGCGGAATTTTTTTCCAGCTGGGCCCTGCGGCGGCGATGCTTGCCAGCAGCCAGCCCACACACACCAGGAGCAGGAGATTGCTGCGCCGGCGCTGCTGCTGTTCGGGGACCAGGTGGCGCAGGAGTTCGGGGGCAATCACCTGGCTCCAGCCGCCGGCGCGGTCGCGCTGCTGCCACAGGAGGGCGGAGAAGAGCAGCGCCGGCAGGGCGCACAGCAGCCACAGCGGCCGCATCAGGTGGAGTCCGAACAGCGTCTCAGGCATTGCCGCGCGATACCTCCCGGCGAGTAGCGGGGACAGCAGGCCGGGGTCCCAGGTGTTGCCAGGTGAGGGCAAAGCTCAGCAGCAGCGCCAGCAACAGCGGCCAGTGACCGAGGGCCTGGCGGGGCCGGTAGGTGGCGGCCTCCTGTTCGATCGGTTCCAGTTCGTCCAGCAGCTGGTAGATGCCGGCCAGTTCCTGGGGGTCCCGGGCGCGAAAATAGCGCCCGCCGGTCATGCCGGCGATCTCCTGCAAAGCGGCCTCGTCCATGTCGCTGGACGGGTTGATCCGGCGGCTGCCGAAACTGGAACCGAAGAGCCCGGGCAAGGCCAGCTGGTCGGCGCCGATGCCGATGGTATAGACACGGATGCCGAGTCCCTGAGCGAGTCGGGCCGCGTCCATGGTACCAATGGTGCTCGCGGTATCCTGGCCATCGGTCAGCAGCACCAGCACCCGGCTGTCCGCGGGGCGCTCCCGCAGGCGTTTGACCGCGAGGCCGATGGCGTCGCCGATGGCTGTTTCCTGGCCCGCGAAACCAATCTGGGCATCCAGCAGGAACTGCTGCACCGTCGCCACGTCGAAGGTCAGCGGTGACTGCACGTAGGCATTGCTGCCGAACAGGATCAGTCCTACCCGGTCTCCCTGACGGCGGCCGATAAAATCCGCGCCGACTGCTTTGACCGCATCGACCCGCCGGACCAGATTGTTGCCAACCTGCATGTCTTCCACCCGCATGCTGCCGGAGAGATCCACGGCCAACATCAGGTCGCGGCCACTCTTGGGCAGCTCGACCGGCTCGCCAATCCAGATCGGCCTGGCCGCGGCCAGCAGCAGGCAGATCCACAACAGCCACAGCAGGAGCAGCGTCGCGCGGTTGCCGCTGCCAGCTCGCCGGGCCTGGCGCTGCCCCAGCAACTGCCAGCGCTGGAAGAAAGGTACTCGCAGCGCTGGTTCTTCGCTGTGCGCCGGCGGCCAGAACCGGTGCACCAGCAGCGGCAGTGGCAGCAGCAGCGCCAGCCAGGGCCACAGCCAGGTAATCATTGTGTCCCCCGGTGCCGGCGCAGCCAGGTATTAGCGCAGCGCTGCAGCGCAATGGTGTCCACCGGTCCCGGGGTCGGGGCATGGGCACGGGCAATGACTTCCGGAAACCGCAGCGGCGTACGTACCTGCGCCAGGCTGTCGTTGAGGAAGCTGCGCCAGCGCTCTCCGCTCAGGGACGCTACCTCGGCGCGTGGGAAGGCGTGCAGGGCAACGGCTTTCAACAGCATGTTGAGCTCGCCCAGGGTGCGTGCCGGATCCCCGTGCTCAGCGTGCCGGGCAAGGATTGCCTGCAGGGTGCGGCGCGCTGTGCGCCGGTATTCATTGCGGCGGTAGCTGCGCCAGCCGCGCCACGCGGCCCAGGCCAGGGCGACCAGCAGCAGGCCGGCAATGAGCCACCAGCCGGGGGCCGGCGGCCACCAAGGCAGGGGCTCCGGTGGCCGCAGCGGCTGCAGCGCGGCCAGGGGATCCTGCGGATTCATCGGCGCTGCTCCCCGAAGTAGCGCTGCAAGAGGAGGAAGGGGGATTCGGCGGTGGAGGCGCGAAGCAGGGGGATGCCGAGGCGCTGCAGGTCGGTGCCCAATGCCGACATCCGTGTCTCCTGTTCCTCACGGTACTGCTGGCGCAGGCGACGGTCGCTGGTCAGCAGCTCACTGCGTTGCCTGCCGTCGGTAATCGCATAGCGCCCCGGAGGCGGGAGGGCGGTTTCCAGCGGGTCGCTGCAGGCGAGCGCGGTGATCTCGGAGTGCTGCGCGAGCCGAAACAGATGCTCGCGCACAGCGGGGTCCTCAGCGCCATAGAAGTCGCTCACCAGGTAAATGCTGGTGCCCGGCCGCGCAATGCGGCGCAGGGTGTCCAGCATGCCGGCGAGGCTGCTGGCATCGCCGCCGGTGATGGGCAAGCGGCGGTTGAAGGCCTCGATCTGTGACAGGATGGTCAGTACGGTCTTGCGGCTGCGGCGCGGGCGCACCTCGCGGTGGCGGCTGTCGTTGAACACCAGTCCGCCAACCCGGTCGCCGTTGCCCAGCGCACTCCAGGCCAGCAGACCGGCCAGATGTGCTGCCAGCACTGACTTGAAGCAGTATTGCGAACCGAAGAACTGGCTGCCGCGCTGGTCGACCACGACCAGTACCGGGCGTTCGCGCTCCTCGCGGAATACCTTGGTGTGGGCGCTGCCGGTGCGCGCGGTGACGCGCCAGTCGATGGTGCGGATATCATCACCCGGCTGGTAGCTGCGCACCTCTTCGAAATCAATCCCGCGGCCGCGAAAATTGGCCTTGTTCGGCCCGGCCAGCGCGCTCAGGGCACGGTTGCGCCGGGTCAACTGCAGCTGGGTGGCGGGAAAGCGGAGTCCGATCAGGGTCTCCAGCGCCACGTAGGCACCGGTCGCGGGATCACTGACTTCAGCCAGGCGCATGCCGGGCCCCTAGGCGGCCGGGACCAGAGTCAGCAACTCGTTGATGACCTGGTCCGGGGTGACACCGTTGGCCTCGGCTTCGAAACTCAGGATCAGCCGGTGACGCAGCACGTCGCCGGCCACAGCCTGGACATCGTCCGGGCTGACGAAGTCCTGGCCCCGCAGCCAGGCGTGGGCACGCGCGCAGCGGTCCAGCGCGATTGTGGCCCGGGGACTGGCACCGTATTCGATCCAGCCGCCGAGCTGCTCGGCGTACAGCTCCGGCTCCCGGGTGGCGATCACCAGTTGCACAATATACTGCTCGACAGTTTCCGCCATGTGCAGCGCAAGCACCTCGCGCCGGGCCTCGAACACCGTGTCCTGGCGCAGGGGGGGCGGGGCGCTGGCGCTGCCGCTGCTGGCCTCGGCCCTGGTCAGACGCAGGATCGCGGTTTCCGCCGCGGCGTCGGGGTAACCCACCTGGACATGCATGAGGAACCGGTCCAGCTGGGCTTCGGGCAGGGGATAGGTACCCTCCTGCTCGATCGGGTTCTGGGTCGCCATCACCAGGAACAGGTTCGGCAGTGGCCAGGTATCGCCGCCGACGCTCACCTGGCGTTCCGCCATGGCCTCGAGCAGGGCGGACTGGACCTTGGCGGGCGCCCGGTTGACCTCGTCCGCAAGTACCAGATTGTGGAAGATGGGGCCGCGCTGGAAATGGAAGCTGCCTTCCTGGGGGCGGTAGATTTCAGTGCCGGTGACGTCGCCGGGCAGCAGGTCGGGGGTAAACTGGATGCGGTGAAAGCTGCCTTCGATACCATCCGCGAGGGCCTTGATGGCTCGCGTCTTGGCCAGCCCCGGTGCGCCTTCGACCAGCAGGTGGCCGTCCGCCAGCAGGGCTATCAGCAGGCGCTCGACCAGATGAGCCTGGCCGATGATCTGGCCGCTGAGCCAGGTTTCCAGGGTACGTATGTCTGCACTAGCCACGCAGTCTCCTTGCTTGCCGTTTGAGTGCCGCGGCCGCGAGAGGCTCCCGCGCCAGATGGCGAGTCGCGCATTGTAGCCAAACCTCTGGCACAGTTCACGCCTGATGGCCCGGGCAGCCATTCGGACCGGCTGACTGTGTAAAAGTTCCTGTTTACCCTTCCCGCACTCGGCTTTGCTTTACGGTAGACTACGCTGCAACGATAACGATCAGAGTTCGGCCCTGCAGTGGCCGGAGGTGCGCGCGCAAATCATGGCCTGGGACGCTTACAAGGACAGACTGCTGGAGGAGCTCACTGCCCTGATTGAACGGCGCAGCGATGCCGGTGACCGGGCGTCGTTGTTGCAGCTGGCGGACTCATTTTTCAGCCGCTTTCCGGCGGAGGACCTGCGCCAGCGCTCGGTGGAGAACCTCTATGGTTGCCTGTACGGGCTCCTGCACTTCATGCAGGAGTGGCGGGCGCCCGAGCCCAAGGTGCGAATCTTCAATCCCGACATCCAGGGGCACGGCTGGGAGAGCAAATACACCGTCATCGTGATCCTGTGCCGGGATCTGCCATTCTGCACCGCCTCCATTCGCGGCGAACTCAACCAGCGCAATATCCGTATTCACACCCTCGCCAGTTGCAATCTCGAAGCCCGGCGCCAGGCGGGTGGTGAGCTCGATGAAGTCCTGGAGATGGGGCAGGATACCTATCCCGACAGCTCGCATGAGAGCCTCCTGTATTTCGAGATCGGTCGTCACTCGCGGCCGGACCAGCTCGGGGAGCTGCGCGATTGCCTGCGTGACATTCTGCAGCAGGTCGCGCTGGTGGTGGACGATTTTGCTCCCATGCGCGCGCGCCTGCAGGAAGCCGTGGAAGCGGTGGCAGCCAGCGCCTGTGTCGATCCGGACAATCGCGACGAGGCGATCGAGTTCCTCAAGTGGCTCGAGTTCGATCGCATGACATTCCTCGGCTACGAGTACCTCGAGGTCCGGCGCAGCGGCGCGGTGATTGAGGTCGCGGCGGACCAGGCCCGCAGCCTGGGCATGCTGCGCCTGCGCTCCACCCGCGGTGCCGGGGACCTGCAGGCGGATCTGCACAGTATGCCGCCGGAGGAACAGCAGCGACGCCAGCTGAGTTTCGCCAAATCCGGTACCCGCTCCCGCGTCCACCGGCAGGCCTATCCGGACTATGTTGAGGTCAAGGTGTTCAACGCGGCGGGGGATGTCGTTGGCCAGCACCGGTTCTTCGGCCTGTATACCTCGTCCGTATACACCACCAACCCGATGCTGATTCCCATCCTGCGGCGCAAAGTGCAGGAGGTGATCCAGCAGTCCGGGCTGGACCCGCGCGAACACGACGGTCGTGAGCTCGCGCGGGTACTGGAACTGTTTCCTCGCGACGAGCTGTTCCAGTCCAGCATTCGTGAGCTGGGCGCTACCGTGCTCGCCGTCAATCGCATCCAGGAGCGGCGCCAGACCCGACTGTTCGTGCGGCGGGATGCCCACGGCAAGTTTTTCAGTTGCCTGGTGTACATGCCGCGGGATCGCTACAACACCGAGCAGCGCTGTCTCATGCAGGACATCCTCTGCCGTGCCCTGGGCGCCGAGGAATCCGAGTTCACCACCTATTTCTCCGAGTCGGTTCTGGTGCGCTGCCATTTTGTCCTGCGGGTGGACCCGGCGGTGGAACAGGCCTACGACGTCAATGAAATCGAGGAGCAGATCGTGCAGGCGACACTGGCATGGGAAGACCGGCTGCGGCTGCGCCTGATCGAGGAGTTCGGCGAGGAAATAGGAGAGCAGCACGCCCGCGACATCGGCAACGGCTTCCCGCCCGGGTATCGCGATGATTTCGACCCCCGGGTAGCGGTGCTGGACGTCAAACATCTGCTTGAGCTGCGCGCGGGCAAATCCCTGGGCATGATGCTGTATCGCATGCTGGAGGAAGATTCCGACCGCCTGCGCCTGCGCCTGTTCCACTGCGGCGAGTCACTGCCCCTGTCGGATGTGCTGCCCATTCTGGAAAACCTGGGCCTGCGGGTGATGTCAGAGCGTCCCTACGGGGTTCGCGGTGGCGATGGCAACCGCTACTGGATACAGGAGTTCAGCCTCAGCTACTCGCTCTCGGACGATATCGATCTGGAACAGGTCCGCGACGAGTTCGAGGACGCCTTCGCCCGCATCTGGTTTGGCGAGGCCGAGAACGACTCCTTCAACCGCCTGCTGCTCGGCACCCGCCTGAGCTGGCGGGAGATCGCCCTGCTGCGCGCCTACGCCCGCTATTTGCGCCAGATCCGCTTTCCCTACAGCGTCGAGTACATCGCCGAGACCATGGCCGACCACCTGCATATCACCGCCGGTATCGTCGAGCTGTTCCTGACCCGCTTTTCCCCGGTTTTTGACGGCGACGAGGACTGGCGTGGGCAGCGGGAAGAAGCGGTGCAGCAGCGCATCCTGGCGGCGCTGGAACAGGTACAGAACCTGGGCCAGGACCGGATCATCCGCCAGTTCATCCTGGTCATCAAGGCGACCCTGCGGACCAACTTTTTCCAGGAGGGCGAGGGCGGTTTGCTCAAGCCCTACTTCTCTTTCAAGCTCAGCCCGCGGGATATTCCCGATGTACCCAAGCCCGTCCCGCTGTACGAAATATTCGTCTATTCGCCGCGAGTGGAGGGCGTGCACCTGCGCGGCGGCAAGGTGGCCCGCGGCGGCCTGCGCTGGTCCGACCGGCTCGAGGACTTCCGCACTGAGGTGCTGGGCCTGGTGAAGGCACAGCAAGAGAAAAATGCGGTCATCGTGCCGGAGGGGGCCAAAGGCGGTTTTGGCGCCAATTGCCTGACCCCCGACTTGAGTCGCGACCAGG
>NZ_JAVKCQ010000199.1:0-15339 GCF_040222615.1 Haliea sp. | reverse complement strand
ATCATCGGCCGCGAGAATTTTTCCGCCGCCGAGAGGGCGCTGTGCCTGCGCCTGCTCCCGCATATCCAGCAGACCATCCGCCTGCAGGCACGCATCGCCCGGGTGGAGAGCGAGCGGTCCCTGTTTGCCACCGCGGTTGATCGCATGGCACTGGCCGCGTTTATCCTTGATCAGCGCGCGCGCATTCGCCACAGCAACAAAGCTGCGGACCGGCTGCTGGCCGAGGGGCGCTGGCTGACCGCGGAGGACGGCCAGCTGCGGCTGCTGAACAGGAGCGACCAGCGCGCGTTTCGCACCTGTCTGGACGACGTGATGCAGGCCCATCTGCGCGGCGAACCCGGACTGGTGAAAGCCCTGCGCCTTGCGTCCGGTGACGCCCCGGGCCCCGGCATGCTGCTGCGTCCCCTGCCGCTGGTGGCCGCTCCAGACGGCAGCCGCAACCCGTCGGTGGCGATTTTTGTCTCGGATCCCCTGCATCCCCGGGAGGCGCCTGCGCAAATCCTGATGACGCTGTTCAGCCTGACCCGGGCCGAGGCCAACCTCAGCCTGCTGCTGGCCGCAGGGGCGACCCTGGACGAGGCCTGTGAGCAATTACATGTATCCCGCAACACTGGCAAATCCCACCTGAGCGCGGTTTTTGCCAAGACCGGCGTGACCCGCCAGACCCGTCTGGTACAGTTGATCCTCAGCAGTGTCGCCCCCATGGGCGAATGATTTCCTGATACGGAGTGTGATCCATGACCAACACCGACGCGATTGAAGCCGCTGTCTTCCGCCGCCTGCTTGCCCATCTCGACAGTCGCAAGGATGTGCAGAATATCGAGTTGATGAACCTGGCGGGCTTCTGCCGCAACTGCCTGGCGAAATGGTATGTCGAGGCAGCTGCGGAGACGGGGGAGGCAGTAGCGGATGAGCAAGCCAGGGAGCGAATCTACGGCATGCCCTACAGCGACTGGAAGGCGAAGTACCAGCAGCCCGCCAGCGCGGAACAGCTGGCCGCGTTCAAGGCGTCACAGCCAGACTGACTACAGGTCCTGCAGCTGGCGCAGGTAGCTGAGCCGGGTGCTGTAGGGTTCCAGGGCGCGGCCTGCGGTGGTCCGCAGCAGGGCGGCAATGGAGCCGACCGGCTGCTCCGGGTCGGAGGGAGCCGCGACCAGGTGGCGGCCCAGCTGCCGTACGCCCTTGCCGATGACGGACACGCTTTCCACAGTTGCATGCAGCAGCAACATTTCCGCGACTACCAGGTCGGCGACTGCTCGCTGCAGAGGTGCCGGTTCAAGCGTGGACTGAGGCATCGTCGAGTTCTCTCTGGCAATGGGTTGGCACCGTGACGGTGCAAGCCTGCACCGCCGCAGTGCGCTTCAGGGGGTGCGGCGCCGGTCAAACCGGCTTTACGCCCCCAGTACAGCTGATCCAGCAAGGTCCGTGCCAGCCAGCGGGGAGCATCATAGCGGCTGGATATGACAATACAATTGCGGCCACTGTTAATTTTACCGGGCCGCGCAGGCCGGGCCGCGCAGGCCGGGCCGCGCAGGTCTCTCAGCCATCCCTGGCAGTTGCTGTCGGCGGTGGCCGCTCGCGCCGCCGCCACAACTTGCCTGCCAGGGTTTTGCAATCCTCCCCCACCAGGTACAGCGCGGGCACCATCAGCAGGGTGACCAGCAGGGCAAATAGTACCCCGAACGCCAGTGACAGCACCGCCGGTTTGAGGAACTGGGCATCGGTGGAACGCTCGGCCATGATCGGGATCAGGCCGACGAAGGTGGTTGTCGTGGTCAGCAGGATGGGGCGGAAGCGGGCTACACCCGCTTCAACCACCGCCTCCAGGCCTGCCGTGCCGCGCTCGCGCAGGCGGCCAATGTAGTCCACCAGAACCAGGTTGTCGTTGACGACAACCCCCGCGGCGGCGCCGATACCAAAATATGAGAACAGGGCCATCGGGGTACCGAACAGCAGGTGGCCGAACACCGCGCCCATGAAACCGAAGGGAATCGCAGTCATGATCAACAGCGGCAGGGCATAGGAGCTAAACGCCACCGCGATCAGGGCATACATTACGAACAGGGCGATGGCGTAGAGCGCAATGATCTCGTTGAAAAATTCCTCCTCGGTTTCCTGCTGGCCACCGCGCAGCACCACCAGGTCCGGGTAGCGCTCCTGCAGTCCGGGCAGGAACTGATCGCGCAAGTCGCTGTTGATGTCGCTGACCAGTTCCGGCGCCGCCTCGGCGGAAATCGCCACCATGCGTTCTCCGTCCCGGCGCTGAATGCGCTCGACCGCGCTGGTGACCTCGACCTCCACAACCGATAACAGGGGTATTTCGCGACCATCGCTGGTGCGCACCCGGAAATTGTCCAGGCTGCCCAGGTTTTCCCGCAGTTCCACGGGGTAGCGCACCATTACCCGCACATCGCCATACTCTCGCGGCAGGCGTTGAACTTCTTCGCCGTAATAGGCCTGACGAACCTGGCGCGAGACCTCCGCCAGGTTGACGCCCATTTTTTCCGCCCCCGGACGCAGTTGCAGGTGGATCTCATCGGCGCCCGCGCGCAGGCTGTCACGGACGTAATAGACACCGCTGTAGCTGCGCAGCCGGGACTGCAGTTCATTGCTGGCCGCCTGCAGCAGATCCATGTCGCGATGGCGCAGCACCCAGGTGATCGCCGCGCCCTGGTCATTGAGGGTGTAGCTCACCTGGATTTCTTCCGCGTCGGGGACATCCCCCACCAGCGCCCGGAATCGCTCTGCCGCCTCCCTGGCAGACATTGCGCGCTGTTCTGGCGGCGACAGTTTCACTATGGCGATGACACTGTCCCGGCGCGAGCGCGTGTACCAGCCTTCCACCAGGGAATGCTTGCCGCCACTGGCCGCAGCCTCGGCCTCGACCTCTGCAATCAGCGCCTTCTCCGCTACCTGCAGCTGCTCCAGCACCGCCAGGGCCCTGGAGTAGGGGGCGCCACTGGGCATCACCACATTGATATGAATCTGCTCGTTCTGCACTTCCGGGAAGAAGGTGAATTTGACCCAGCCGGCGGTGAAGACGCCGAGACTCAGCAGGAAAGCGGCGGCGAACAGGCTGGTTGTGAGGTAGCGGTGGCGGGTTGCGTGGCGCAGCAGGCTCCGATACCGGGTGTTGGCAAAGGTAACGATGCTCTCTTCCAGCTGTTTTTGCCGCTGCCGCCAGCGCCCCAGGTGCTCCCTGTGTTCCAGGTGGCGGAGGTGGGAGGGCAGGATGCAGAAGGCCTCGATCAGCGAGATCGTCAGGGCCACGGTGATGACGATAGAGAACTGGCGGGTCATCTGTCCGCCCTCGATATCGAGGAAAAACCAGGGTGCAAAGGCGATCATGGTCGTCAGCACGGCGAAGATCACCGGCCGCGCCACCGCGTGGGCGCCGGCCACTGCGGATTCCGCCCCGCCGCCGCGCTGGTGGGCCTCGTGATGAATACTCTCGCCCACCACGATGGCGTCATCCACCACGATGCCCAGCACCAGCAGGAAGGCGAAGGTCGACATGACGTTGAGCGAAACGTCGTTGGCCGGCAGCAGCGAAAAGGTGCCGATAAAGGCTACCGCGATACCGGCCGTGACCCACAGCGCCACTTTCGGCCGCAGCGACAGGATCAGCACCAGGAATACCAGTGCCAGGCCCAGCCAGGCCGAGTCGCGGATCGTCGACATGCGGCTTTTGTAGATATCAGCTGTGTCGAACCAGAGTGTCAGCTCTATGCCGTCGGGCAGGTGCGGCCGGGTCTGCTCCATCCAGGCCCTCACCGCGTCGCTGGCCTTGACCACCTGCATGTTGTCGGTGGAGAGCATCTGGATCAGGACGGCGGGCTCACCATTCATGGTGGCGAGGATCTCGTTCTCCTCGTAACCGTCCACCACCCGCGCCACATCCCCGATACGTACCGTGGCGCCGGCGGCATCCTGGCGCAGGATGATATTGCTGAATTCCTCGCTGCTGTCAGCCAGGTTGCGGGCCCGCAGGCGCACGTCGCCGGTGGCCGTCCGCAATTGTCCCGATGAGAGGTTGATGGAGCTGCCGCGGATGGCGTCTGCGACCTGGTCAAAACTCAGTCCGTAGCGGCGGATGGACTCCTCTGCCAGCTCAATCGTGACCTCCTCGCGGCGGGTGCCAAAGAGCTCGACTATGGATATCCAGGGCAGGGCTGCGACGTCGTTGCGCAACTCCTCCGCGAGGCGGGTCAACTCGCGCTCACTGACGTGGCCGTGGACTGCCACGCGGATCATTTCTTCCCGGTTTTCGCTGCGTTTGACCCGCGGGGGCTCGATATCGCGGGGCAGGGCGGTTACCGCGTCGACCCGGTTCTTGACCTCGTTGAGGAAGCTGTCGAGGTCTATGCCGGGCCAGGTTGCGACGTCCAGCCTGGCAAGACCCTCCGACGCAGTGGCGGTGACCCGGCGCACGTTGTCCAGGTCCTTGAGCGACTCCTCGATCCGGAGGATAACCTGTTCTTCGACTTCCTGGGGCGCGGCGCCGGGCCAGGTGACCTCTACCTGCACCTGGTTGGTCGCGATCTGCGGAAACGCTTCCCGCTCCATGGCGACAAACCCCAGTCCCCCGGCCAGCAGGATGCCCAGCATCAACAGATTTGACGCCACGGGGTTCAACACCCACCAGCGGATGAAACGCTCCATCTACAGTGCTTCCGCAGTGGACATGGCTACCACGGCCATGCCCTGTACCGGATTGCGGATGGTGGATACGATGACCTGTTCCCCGGCTTGCAGCCCCGCAGCTATGACCACCACCTCGTCACCGCGGGAGACGACTTCAACCGCGCGGGTCTGCAAGCGGCCGTCGGCATCCACCACATGCACCTTGTTGCCCGCGCGCAGGGCTGCGGGTGGAATCAGCAGCGCCTGCGAGAGCTGGCGCCCGGGAATGACCGCCTCCACGAACAGCCCCGTGGCCAGAGGCATGCCGTGATCAGAGGCGCCGCTGCCGTAGGGGTCATTCACTTCAGCCATGGCAAACAGCATTCGAGAACCGGGGTCTACCGCGGCGTCCAGGCGCAGCAGGCGTCCGAACCAGGTGTGTTGGCGGCCTGCGACGCTGGCGCGCAGAGTCACCCTGCGGGCGGCGCCAGGGTCGGCAGTGTAGCCTATCGGCAGGTCCAGGGCGGCGAGCTGGTCGTCGCTCAGGGGCAGGCGAATCTCGACCCGGTCGGTGGCGAAGGCGCGGCCCAGAATACTGCCCGGGGTCACGTACTGGCCAATATTGACGCGGGTGCTGAGCAGGCGGCCGTTGAACGGCAGGTCGATGCGGGTGCGCTCGAGGTTGAGCTCAGCCTGTTCGAGGCGCGCCCTGGCTGCCTTCAGGTTGGCGTGCGCCTCCGCCAGCTGGGGTTTCTTGAGTGCGAGATCAGAGGCTGACGGGTCGTCGCGCAGCTGTTTGCGGGCAACCTCGGCGTCCGCCCGGGCCTGCTGCAGGCGCACTTCCGCTGCCGCGACGCTGGCTCTGGCTTCACTCAGGGCCAGGCGGTAGTCGACATCCTCTATGGTGACCAGGGCGTCACCGGCAGTGATGCGGCCGCCCTCGGTAAATTCCGGGGCAACCGCGACAATGCGGCCACCGACCTGGGCCACCAGGTCCAGCTCTGTTGCCGCGCGCACCTCACCCTGGGTTGTCACTTCCAGGGTCAGGTTGTCACTGCGCACGGCTGCGGTAAAGACGCTGACCGGGCGGGCCCTGCCTTCCTCCTGGGCGGGTTGCGGGGCGGTGGCGTGGAGCAGCGCGTAGCCGGCAACGCCTGTGATGATAACCAGCAGTGGGGCGAGTGCCCTTGTTATTGTAAAAGTCATGCCTGGTACCTGAGCTGCCGTTTCCTGCGGAGCAATGTATGGACCACCTGAGCGCTGACGCCTTGTGATTGCGTGCCGGCAATGGCTTCCCATGTAACGGACTGGACAGTCCTGGCCGCAAGTTGTTTGTGATTATTTCACAGTGAAACCGCGGATTCGGACGGCGCTGCGGTACCTGTGCGTGCCGCAGGCATGACCTGCGGCGCGGGTCGCGCTATGCTGCGCGCCAATATCGACCCGCAATCACGACAGAACTGGAAGCAAAACATGGACCTGGATCGAAGAGAGTTGGGGCTTGGCAAGCGGCCTGCGCTGGTGCTGGTGGACATGGTGCGGGGATTTACCGATCCCGCCTGCCCCCTGGGCGCGGAAAGCGGATCGGTCGTCGCCGCCAACGAGGCTTTGCTGCAGGCTTTCCACGCCCGTGGCCTGCCGGTGTTCTTCACCACCGTGGTCTACCATAACCAGTCCCAGGCGCGGGTTTTTCGCGACCGCGTGCCGGCACTCGATATTCTGCAACCCGGCTCGCCCTGGGTCGAGGTGGACCCGGCATTGACTGTTGCAGACGGTGACGTGCTGGTCGAAAAGCAGTGGGCCAGCGCATTTCACGGCACTGGCCTCAACGAGCAATTGCAGGCGCGCGGGGTCGATTCCCTGGTGGTTACCGGTCTCACCACCAGCGGCTGTGTGCGCGCCACGGTAGTCGATGGCCTGCAGTATGATTACCGGGTGGTGGTGGTCACAGAGGCGGTCGGTGACCGCAACCTGGATGCCCACCGGGCCAATCTCCACGATATGCAGGCCAAGTATGCCGATGTGGTGGGTCTGGATGCCTTGTTGGCGCAGCTGGCGGAGTTGGACTGAGGGCACTCCCCGTCGCTTTACGCGGTTAAAGCTATACTCAGGGGAAGAAATAGCTTCAGGGTCAGTGATCTAGTTGAAGAAAATACAAGTAGTATGTAGATGGTGCGCGGAGGCAGTGGCTGCCACCGGCGTGTCCTGACGGGGACGATTGGGTTTTGGGGAGAGACAGCATGAAGACGAGCAGGAAATATATTGCGGCGGCGGTGGCCGCGACAGCGGCGTGGGGGTCTGTGCCCCTGGTCCAGGCACAGGGCGGCGCGTTCACGATCGAGGAAGTGGTCGTGACGGCGCGGAAGCGGGCGGAAAACCTGCAGGAGGTCCCGATCGCCATTACCGCCATTGATGAGCAGACCCTGCAGCGTGCCGGGGTTGAGCGGGCGGGGGACTATATCGGCTTGATACCCAATGTCACCCTCGTTGACACTGCCAACGTGGGCGATACCCAGGTCAGCATCCGCGGTATTGTCTCCACCCGGGATGCCGAATCAACGTTTGCCTATGTGGTGGACGGGGTGCTCAGCACCAATCCGAACAGCTTTAACGAGGAGTTGTTCGACGTCCAGCAGATCGAGGTCCTGAAAGGCCCCCAGGGTGCACTTTACGGTCGGAACGCAGTCGCCGGAGCGATCCTGGTGACCACGCGCCAGCCGGACAATGAGTTCGAGGCCAAGGTCAACGGCGGCCTGGGCAACCAGGACGCCAGCAAGGTGGGCGCCTCGATCAGCGGACCGCTGGTGGAAGATGTCCTGTTTGGCCGGGTCGCCTTCAATTCCCGCCGCGACGACGGTTCTTTCAGCAACAGCTTTACCGGGCGCGATGGCGTGGTGGACTTCATCGAGGACGACAGCGTGCGCGGCCGCATGGTCTGGAACGTCAACGAAGACCTGACTCTGGACTTCCGCGCGGGCTATTCCGAAGTCAAGGGCGGCGCCATCAACTTCAACGCGGTATTTGCCATTCCCCAGTTCGAGGCGGCTTTTGGCAGCCCGCAGTTCTTCGCCGATCCGAACGACCTGGACTTCAACTTCACTTTCAACGTGCCGGGTGAGAACGAACAGGAAACCAGGGATTTCGCCATCAAGGCGGACTGGGATTTGGGCGTTGCCGATCTGGTGGCCAGCGTTGCCTACAGTGACCTCGACGAGTACCTGCTCTCTGATGGTACCAGCGCTACCTTTTACGGCTATGAGCTCACGCCTGCCTGCCAGAGTGATCGCGCTGCACTCAACAGTTTTACCCGCCCGGACCTGTTTGGCGAGTTCTTCCAGCCATTCGGCGTGCTGCCCCCCGGCCCTGATACTGATTTCCAGGGGGTATACGGGCCCTACACCGCATTGTCCTGCGACGGCTACCAGTACCAGGAGCGCAACCAGGAAGACCTGAGCCTGGACCTGCGGCTGGTTTCCAACAGCGCCGGCCCCCTGAGCTGGATTGGCGGGGTCTATTTTGCCGAGATCAAGCGTGAAGTGGTCGTCGCCTACGGCGCGGACCAGAACCAGGGCTTCCTTCGCCAGCCTTACGTCGGCCCCACTGGTCCCAACCCCACCGATTTGTTGTTCTGGGACAAATTCGATACCAGTGTGCGCTCGGTCTATGGGCAGCTGGAGTTCGATCTCAGTGACACCATGGAGGTTGCTCTCGCCGTGCGCTATGACCACGAACAGCGTGAGGTGGACAACCAGGTGCCGAACGTGAACGCATCGGGGCTGAACATCAACCTGCCGGGCAAGATCAATCCAGCGCTGGACAGCAACCCGAATGGTATCCCCGACCGCAGCCGCAGCTTCAGCCAGTGGCAGCCGAAGCTGACGTGGAGTTGGCGCCCGCTGGACGACATGACCGTATACGCGAGCTATGGTATCGGCTTCCGCAGTGGCGGTTTCAACTCGGTGGGCACCGATGACCTGCTGTCTTTCTGGTTCAATTCCGGCTTTGGCGGCCCGGGCGAGGCGGTGGATGCCGAGTTGCAGGTGCGCGACGAGTACGACAAGGAGGTTTCCGAAGCGCTGGAGATCGGGGTCAAGACCGAGTGGCTGGACCGTCGCCTGCGGGTGAACGCGTCGGTGTTCCGTACCGACGTCGAGGACAACCAGTTTTTCGAGTTCTTCGCGGGCCCCTTTGGCCTGTTGCGTGCGGTGACCACGATCGAGGAGATGTACATTCAGGGCTTCGAGGCTGACTTCAACTTCTTCGCCACCGAGCAGGTGACCCTGTACGGCGGCGTCGGATTGCTGGACTCGGAGATCAAGGAAAATCGCAACCGGCCGGCGTCGGTCGGTAACGACGTGCCCCAGGCTCCGGATGTCACCGGTAATCTCGGCGCCCAGCTGGTGTACCCGGTGGGCTCCGGAATCGATCTGGTGGCGCGGGTGGACTGGCAGTACACCGGTGAAATGTGGTTCCACACCCTGCAGGGCGAGCAGACGCCGACCATCTGGAATGCGTTTTTCGGCCCCGGGTTCAATCAGGACTTTTCCAAGTCCAGCCGCGACGCCTACGACACCGTCAGCCTGCGGGTAGGGCTGGAGGGTGAGAACTGGACCGTCACGGCATGGGGCCGTAACCTGACTGACGAGGAGTACCTGCAGGAACTCATTCCGGCGCCAGAGTTCGGTGGGACCTTCAATCACCCGTCTACGCTGCGCACCTATGGTGTGGATGTCAGTTACAGTTTCTGACGCCACTGGCGTGACGTTGCAAAGCCGGCCCTGGAGCCGGCTTTTTTCTGCCCGCCCTTTCCCGCTCGAACGGGCGCCGTACTCGGGCGGGCGCTGGCTGCGGACCCATCCCCAGCGGTGTTATCCGCCGGCAGATAGCCCGTCAAAGCTGTAGTACGTGGGGGTGCCCGGCCCCACCGGCAGGCCCAGCACGAATACCCAGAGGAAGAACAGCAGGCTCCAGCCAATGAAGAAGACCATGGAGTAGGGCAGCATGATTGCGATCAGAGTGCCGATACCCAGCTGTTTCTCATAGCGGCAGGCCACCGCGAGGATCAGGCCGAAGTAGCTCATCATGGGGGTAATGACATTGGTGACGGAATCGCCGATGCGATAGGCGGCCTGGATGACTTCCGGTGAGTAGCCGATGATCATCAGCATGGGTACGAAAATCGGCGCGGTGATGGCCCACTGGGCGGATGCGGAACCCAGCATCAGGTTGACGAACCCGCACATGGCGATGAACAGCAGAAACAGCAGGGGGCCGGTCAGGCCCAGCTCCTGGAGGAAGGTGGCGCCCTTGACCGCGAAGATGGCGCCGAGATTGCTCCAGCCGAAGAAGGCGACGAACTGGGCGGCGAAAAACACCAGCACGATGTACAGCCCCATGGAGCTCATGCCCTTGGCCATGGCATCGATGGCGTCGCGGTCATTGCGCAGAGTGCCTGCGATACGGCCATAAACAAGGCCGGGAATGGCAAAGGTGACGAAGATATAGACCACCACGCCCTTGAGGAAGGGGGAACCGGCTACCGCCCCGGTAACGGGATGGCGCAGAACGCCCCAGTCCGGCACTACAGTGAGGGCGATCAACGCGAGCAGGCCGATAAATGCCAGCCCGGCTCCTTTCAGGGCGCGCCTCTCCAGCGCGCTGAGCGGCTGCAGGTTTTGCGTGTCGAGATCGACGCTGGCGCCGCTGTCGTTGTAGGCGCCGAGTTTCGGTTCAACAATTTTCTCGGTAACGATAGCGCCCAGAGTGGTGATCAGGAAGGTGCTGGCGATCATGTAGAACCAGTTGGCCTCCGGGCCCACGGTGTAGGCGGGGTCGAGCAGGCGGGCGGCGGCCTCGGTAAAGCCCGCCAGCAGGGGGTCCACGGTACCGATAAACAGGTTGGCGCTGTAACCGCCGGAAACGCCGGCGAAAGCCGCCGCCAGGCCTGCCAGGGGGTGGCGTCCCAGGGAGTGGAAGATCGCCGCTGCCAGGGGAATCAGGACCACGTAACCCAGTTCCGATGCGGTGTTTGAGACAATTCCGGTGAACACCACGGCCACCGTTACCATGCGCGGGGCAGCTCCCAGTACCAGGCCGCGCATGGCGGCGCCGATCAGGCCCGAGTGCTCGGCGATGCTGACGCCCAGCAGGGCGACCAGCACAACGCCCAGCGGCGGAAAGCCGGTGAAGTTGGTGACAAGGCTGGAGACAATGCGTTGTAAACCGTCGACGGTGACCAGGCTCACAACCCGGATGACACCGTCCGCCGAGCGCCCGGGGATACCCTCTGGCCTGGGATCGACCACGCTCAGGCCGAACCAGGCAGCGATCCCGCTCAGCAGCACGATCGCCACTGCGAAGCAGGCAAACAGGGTTACCGGGTGCGGCAGCAGGTTGCCCAGCCATTCGACGGTGTTGAGGAAGCGGGTAAACCACCCCTGCGGCGGCTGCGTGTCCTGTTGCTGGGGTGGTGTAGTCGCCACTGGTCTGGCCCTGTGTTGTTCGCTGTGTGGTCAGGGACGCTATCACATGCCTCGCAGGCGCCGCCACAGGGTGGTGGTGCTGATGCCGAGATATTCCGCCGTCCGTGCCCTGTTGCCGCCGAAGCGCTCCAGCGCCTCCCGGATCATCTTCATTTCGGTTGCGCGAAGGGAGGTGCTGTCCGCACCGGACCGGGAGCCGTTGCCGGGGGTTTGCCGGGCCGCTGCGCTCTGCTCGCACAGTTCCGGCGCAATCTGCGGGAGTCGCTCAAGAAGATGTGCAGAACCTTCACTGACCATGGTGGCAGTGAGGCGCTCAATAACATTTTCGAGTTCACGTACGTTGCCTGGCCAGTGGTAGCGCTGCAAGGGTTCCCTGAGGCTTTCGAGGATATCCTCAGCGCTAGCACTCAGGCCATATTGCCGGGCCTGGGCCGCCAGCATCCAGCGCGCTATGGGCAGGATGTCAGACCGACGCCGATGCAGCGGGGGGACGTCAAGCGTCAGCACGTTAAGGCGATAGAACAGATCCTGCCGAAAGCGGCCCTCCGCTACCAGCCTCGCCAGGTCCTGGTTCGAGGCGCAGACGAACTTCACGTTCAGGGGGATTTCCCGATTGCTGCCGAGCGGGCGCAGGCTGCGCTCCTGGATGACCCGCAGGATTTTGGCCTGCTGCTTGAGCGGCAGTTCGCTGATTTCGTCGAGGAAGAAGACGCCGTCCTGGGCGGCCGCCAGGAGACCGGTGCGGCCTCCCTTGAGGGAGGTGGTGAACGCCCCCTCGGCAAAGCCAAACAATTCGCTCTCGAACAGTTCATCGGGGATCGCACCACAGTTGATGGCCACGAATTCCCCTTGGTGGAAGTGGCTGCGCCGGTGGATTTCCCTGGCGATGAGTTCCTTGCCGGTGCCGGACTCGCCGGTGACAAGCACGGTGGCGCCAGTCTGCGCATAGGCGGTGGTCAGTTTGTCCAGGCGGGACATGATCTGGGACCCGTAGAGGAGACGTCGGCCTGCGTTGGGTCCCAAGGCTGTGCCGGGGTCGGTGCGAGCGATCGCGGCCGTTCCCGCTTCCGGCTCAAGTCGCAGTGCCACGACGTAACCGCCTTCCGGGAGTGGCAATCGTCGCGCAATGCAGGCGCGTCCGTTGACCGTTACGGCCGTGCTTGGGCCCCCCTTTAGGCTGTCTTGCATATCCCTGCCGGCTTGCAGGATCGCTGCCTCTCCGGTCAAGCCCAGCCACGCAAACGGTGCCGGATTATAGGCGAGCATGTCTCCCGACTCGTCCATGACCAGCGCGGCAACGCTGTTGTCCGGCAGTGCAGCTATTTCGGCCAGCCGCGCCAGGTACCTCGTGCGCTCCGCAATGCCGGTGGCCACCGCGTCCTGCAGCAGCTTGCGACAGGACTCGCGCGAATACAGCAACAGGCTGCGAACATTCTCCTGCTCCGCCAGCGAACAGACATAGCTGGACCCGACAATCAACTGGTAGCCTTGCTTGACGGCGAGATAGACCAGGGTCCGAGCTTCATCCGGGGTGGCATAGCGGCTGTGCTCTACCGAAGCTCCCAGCAGGGGCTCCAGCGCGGCCATGACCCCCGCGTGATCTCCGCTGCTGATCAGCTTGACGGGGCTTTGCAGGGTGGCGGCAGTGGTCACGGCGTTGAGGACGTCGAGATCAGTCACTTCCAGTGACAGCACCGGCAGGTCGATGCGCTGCTGCAGGTAGGCGCTGTTGGATCCCGCGCTGACGATCACATCGGCGTGTTGGTACTGCAGGATGTCGTTGATCGTCACATCTTTCTCGAACACGAAGTCGAGGACCTCGATGTGGGCTTGGGGGCTGAATTCAGGGCTGACAACGCTGACCAGCTGGCTGAATTTCCTGAAACCGACCACCAGCACCGTGGGTTTGTACTGCTGGACAAGCTGCCAGTCCATGGGGCTATCTCCGCCGGAATTGCATTGATGTTGTGGGGCAGTAATATTTCAACTGTCTCAGTATGAATTAATTTATTTCATTATTAAATATTGAAATTGGCACAGCGGCCGCAGATCGCCGAGATGAGAGATTGTTCGGGCTGATCATCTCATTGAAAAATAAAGGAAAAAATATTTTCCGTGGTACCCGCCGGGGCCGGTCGCCGGGTTGGCATGAGACCTGCTTTAGTTAACGTAGTCAGGGTAGCGATAGCGGAAAGGAGGCATTGCGTTGAACAAGTCGTTGTCTGGGGTACGGATTCTGGATCTCACCCATATGCTGTCCGGGCCCTATGCGGGGATGATCCTGGCCGACCTGGGTGCAGAGACCATCAAGGTGGAGCCGCTTGCCGGGGAGGGCACGCGCAAACTGCTGGCCAAAGACCCGAGGAATTCCCTGGGTGGGATGGGGGCCTATTTTATTACCCTCAATCGCAACAAGAAAAGCGTGGCCATCGACTTGAAGAGCGAGGCCGGGCTTCAGCTGTTTCATCAGCTGGTGCAGCAGTCGGACATCGTGCTCAGCAACTTCGGTGCCGGTGTCCCCGAGCGTCTCGGTATCGATTACGAGACCTTGAGCGCGATCAACCCGCGCATCATTACCTGCACTGTCTCCGGGTTCGGCTCTGATGGCCCCAACTACCAGCGCCCGGCTTTTGACCAGGTGGCCCAGGCTACCGGCGGCGGCATGTCCATCACCGGGCCCGATCGCGACCACCCGGTGCGCGCCGGGATTCCCATCGGTGATCTGGGCGGCGGCATGTTCGGTGTCATGGGCCTGCTGGCGGCCCTCTACGAGCGCGAGCGCAGCGGTCGCGGCCAGCATGTGGATATCTCCATGCTGGATTGCCAGATATCCATGTTGAACTACATGGCCACCATGTACTTTCTCTCGGGAGAGGATCCCTACCCGATTGGCAATTCCCACTTCGTTCACGTGCCTTACGACACATTTACCTGCTCGGACGGGTTTATCGTTATCGCCGTGATTACCGACAATTTCTGGCAAAATCTGAAAACTGTGGTGCCCGTACCGGAATTCGACGATCCGAAATACGACGGCCAGCCCGGCCGCTATGCCGACCGGGAGTTCATCAACGCGAAACTCAACGCGGTCCTGTCCAGTAACAGCTGTGAATACTGGATTGCCCAGCTCGAGGCAAAGCGCATACCCTGTGCACCGGTGAACAGCTTCAGTGCGGCGCTGTCTGATCCGCAGGTCTTGCACCGCAAGATGGTGGTTGAGCTCAAGCACCCGGACGGCAGCAGCACCCGCGGCCCCGGCAATCCGGTCAAACTGTCCCGCACCGGCGAGGAGTCGTTTACGCCTGCACCGTTGCTGGGGCAGCACACCGGCGAGGTACTGTCGGGGTTGCTGGGGATGGACGCAACCGAGATCGAGACCATGAGAGCCCAGGGGATCATCGCCTGATGCCAGAAGCAGTGATTGTCAACGATGTCGGCCCCCGCGACGGACTGCAAAACCAGCCTCGTATCCTCGATCCGCAGCAGCGCCTGCAGCTGATCGCCGGTATCCGTGAGGCGGGCCTGGACAGTATTGAAGTCGGCAGTTTCGTGTCGCCAAAAGCGGTGCCGGCGATGGCCGGGACCGATGTCGTGGTGGCGGGCCTGCAAGGTCTGCCCGGTGGCCACTACAGCGCCCTGATCCCCAACCTGCGAGGTTACGAGCTGGCGCGAGACACGGGAGTGAAGACCGTGGTCATGGTGCTGTACGGCAGCGAGGGCATGGCACGCAAGAACGTCAATATGGGTCGTGACGAGGCAGATACGGTCACCGAAGCCATATTGCAGCACGCTCGCGAGGACGGTATCGCTGTTATTGCCACTATCGGGGTAGCCTTCGAGTGCCCCTTTGACGGCCCGGTTGATCCGGGGCTGGTGGCCGATGTGGCTGCGCGCTTCCTGCAGCTGGGGGTGGCGCGCTTTGTCGTCGCGGACACCATAGGCGCTGCCAACCCGCAACAGGTGCGGGAACTCACCCACCGACTGGTAGCGAGCCACGGTCCGCAGCGCCTGGGCTGTCATTTCCACGATACCCGGGCCCTGGGCCTGGCAAACGTCTATGCTGCACTTGAGTCCGGTATCCGTTATTTTGACGCTTCCATCGCCGGCCTCGGCGGCTGCCCCTTCGCCCCCGGGGCAAGCGGCAACGTCGCCACCGAGGATGTCGTGATGTTGCTGGCGCAGATGGGGTTCGCCACCGGCGTTGACCTGGAAAAATTGCTGCTGGCCTCGGATC
>NZ_JAVKCQ010000198.1:0-8032 GCF_040222615.1 Haliea sp. | reverse complement strand
ACAGGTCACAGATATTTGGGATTCACAGGATTTGGCGAGCATTTCACAAATTCCTGTGACCTGTCGTTGGCTCCAAGGTTCTGATTAACAAGGAAAAATTTTCTGGCACGAAAAATGATAAGGGACGCCACAACAGAGGCCGCATGAATGGCCTCGTTTTTTCCGAAATAGTTGATCACCGGAGCCAATATGTCAGTGACAAGCAACGTAGATAGCCGCTGGTGCGGTATCGCCCTTCCCGGACTGCCAGCCGGGCCGGCCAGGTTTCTCTCCCGGGGTGGAGGCCTGAAGGCCTCGGTAACCCTGCACACCGGTCGCGACCGGCAATACGTGGTCAAGGACTATTCCGCCACGCCCTGGTACCTCAGGCCGCTGGCGCGCTACCTTGCGCGGCGTGAAGTAAGGATTCTCCGCGCCCTGGCGGACTCGCCTCATGTGCCGCGGCACCTGGGCTGTATTGACGCCTACCGCTTTGCCATGGAATACATCCCGGGAGAGCACCCCTCCGCGCGCACGCTCGCTGCAGATGACAACACCTATGGCCAGGCAGTGCGCGCGCTGCAGGCGATCCACGCCCTGGGCTTCGCCCACAATGACCTGCGGGGGAGGAATATGCTGGTGAGCCCTGGGCGGGGAGTAATCTTTATCGATCTCGCCGCGGCCCTGCGCTTTCCGGCTTATTGTGATGCCTTTGCACTGCGTCCCCTGGGGTGGTTGCGGCGTCGCCTGCAGGAGGCTGACTTCTATCACCTGCTCAGGCAAAAGCGAGCGCTTTCGACACAACCCTATACTGCCGAGGAACGTGATCTGCTTGCCGAGGATCGCCCCTTCGCGCAGATTACCAGGTTCTGGAAGCACTGGATTTATCGTCGGACTCAACGCAGGTTATGACTGCGCGCCTTCGGCTGCGGGGTGAATCGCGACCAAGTATCTCGGAGCCCGTAGCTAGCTGAGCCAGGAACGGGGAGGCAAGCGGATCGTCCAGTTCCAAGTAGTACGACTGTATCGGCTCCCTTCAATGGACGACACGAGGAGGGTGACATGCCTCGTGGACCTGACGCATTGCCCAAGCTTTATCCAAACGTGCTACTGAAAGGGCAGGACCGAGCGGAAAGATCCAATGCCCGCTAGTTTCAACAAAACCACCTTCTTGGACGACTTTAATAAAAACACGTATTGCTTCTACATATTCCGGCGAACGTGACCGCCCGTTCCGGGCATCGTGACCGACTTGCACACCAGTATTCGCTGGCGGGAGTACTTTTACACTGAGCGCTTGCTCAGGGTGCGCTGGAGTAAGCTTCTCTCAGTTTGTCCGCAACCCAGCGGCCATGATACGCGTATGTCCGCGCGGCTTCGTCTGGGTCTCCTGACAGGATGGCAGCCTCGATTTTTTCGAAATTCGCAAGGTATGTATCCTGATGCTCTGCCGGAAATATCGAGGCTAACTGTGGTGTCCAGAACTCGGTATGAAGCCGTTTGCGAACTGCTTCTACATACGGGTTCTCGGTATTGGCGGCCAGCCGCTGCTCGAGCGATATCGGGATCACCCGCTAAAAGGAAAGTCGGCAGGGTGGCGAGGCGCCCACATTGATCCGGATTGGCTTCTTCTCTATCGGATTGAAGGATAGGAGCTGCAGCTTGCCCGGACCGGTACACATGCTGACTTGTTCGAAGAGTAGGAGTCTTGCGGGAGCCGTGAATTGCTTGCCGGATCTCGGTCCGGTCCAGTCTAGGTCTCTCTTGATAACGCAGTGTTGTTTTCGAAGGCGCACTTCATGGACCGACGGATTGCCTTGCTCCTATCCAGCGGGTTTTCACTGCCGGACTTTTGCCGGTTTGAGCTCTGCTGCATTACCAGTGCCGGACTATTGCCGGACCTCTCCGAACAAGGCGAGAGTCGCAACCAGAAACACAAACCACCCGAGTAACCAGCCGTAGCGGGGCAGCCAGTTCACGGCGAAGCCGAACTGGGCGTAGCGGCGAGGGCTCCAGACCAGTAATGCGAGATCTTGCATCGGCCTGGCGCCGGTAAAACTGACACCGTAGCCCACAGTCACCGTCGCAAGGAAGCCGAAGACATTCCACCAGAGCCACGAAAGCTGCGGCACGAACTGCCAGCAGAACAGATTCAGGACGAATCCCGCGGCAAGCCCGGCCCTGGCGCCACGCCCGTTGCAATGCCGGCTTAGCACGCCGAGAGCGAACACACCCAGCACCGGACCGTTGATCAGTGACCCTATCTTGTTGATCGCAACCAGTACCGTGTCGGCTATCTGCCCCACGTAGAAGGCCATTGTCAGGGTTGTCGCGCCCCAGGCAAATGTCAGCAGCCGCGAGTAACGCAGCTCGCGGACATCTGACCAGCCTGCGCCGGAATGCAAGCGGCGCACGAAATCCTCCATCGTCGTGGCGCTGAGGCTATTGATAACGCTGTCCAGTGACGACATGGCAGCGGCGAAGAGCGCGACCAGTGCGATGCCGACGATGCCCGTGGGCAATTGCTGGATCATGTACAGTGGAACGGCGAGGTTGTAGTTCGGCACATCGCCATTCTTCGGCAAGCCGGCAATGAACCCGGGTTCTCCCGCAGCGTACACGGCGAGCCCGGCACCAATCAGGCAGTACAGCAGCACCAGTGGAAACCTCAGCAGGCCATTGATGAACAGCGCCCGGTTGCCGTCATCCACAGTGCGGGCGCACAGCTCCCGCTGTACCTGGCTCTGGTCGCAGCCATAATAGGAAACGTAGAGAAAGATGCCGCCGAAGAGCATGGGCCAGAAGGCGAAGTCGTGGCCATCTCCCAGGCCATGATGGGCAAAGTCCAGAGCGGCTCTCCGCTCCTGTGGCAAGCCGGCCAGGAGTTGATCAAAGCCGCCGATCGCATTCAGCAGCAAGCCAAACAGCAGCAGCAGTACCACCACCAGTATGATCATTTGTATCACGTCACTGTAAATGACGGCGCGAATGCCGCCCAGGACGTCATAGATCACGGTCATGACCCCCAGCAGCATGACCGACCAGAAAAACGAGAGACCGGAGATCAGTTCGACCACCAGGGAAATGCTGTACACCGTCACCGCCGTGGCAAAGGCGCGCAGTACCTGAAAGATGCCACTCAGCCAGAGGCGGGTAGACAAATCGAAGCGCCGCTCCAGGTAGTCGTACACGGAGATGAGTGACAGATTGCGGAACAGGGGCAAGAGAAACACCATGACCACGATCATGGCGATGGGTACCGCCAGCTCGTACTGCAACCAGATCAGGCCACCGCCCGCGGCGAACGCCACGAACGCCGGCGCACCGAGGATACTGTTGGTGGAACATTGTGTCGCCATGATAGATATGGCAATGGGCCATGCACCCGTCTGCCGGCCGGCGACATAGTAGTCTCCACGCGAATGCTGAGACCGTGACAGCCAGGCGCTGAGTGCGATTAATCCCGCGAGATAAACACCAATAATGGCCCAGTCAATGGCAGTAACCAGGCTACTCATCGCTATACATTGTTCTCCCTACAGTACGAGTCATCAGGCAGGAACACAGCGAAGCAAGCCGCTCTTTCGGGCTGAACTTCTGCAGCGGCCCGTCACCGCGCAATTCATATTCGGTCAATACTGAACGAATGCCCAGCACAGTCCCTGCCATCGTGGACGGTCAGGACCCTGAAAGTGCCGAATAGTGAGGCTGATCGATGGACAGTTGCCCGGCAACCGTCAGTCGCAGGTGATCTGCGAGACCGGGTGTCTTCAGCGGCAATCCGGAGCGCAGTGCCTCGGCCAGTTTCCAGCGCAGTTCGTCGAGCCCGCCTGTGCCCAGCAGGGCCTGTAGCCGTCCATGTTCTGCGAGTGCGAGGCGGGGACCGTGGAGAAACTCGCGCTGGGCGATGCCCAGTGAGTTGGCGGCGACCTTGGCGAGGAAGGAGAAGTGGCTGTTTGCGCTCGCGGCGACCTCGTCTTTCAGAAATGTCCGCACTCCCTCCAGGAGCTCGGCCGGCATCGGTAATTGGGTGCCGTTGTCCAGTGCGGGGTCCTCCGGCTGCTCGAACTTGCCGGGAACCAGCAGGTTCACGCAATCCATTTGCGCTTCCGATGAGCGTCGGCCGATAACCGGGCGCTCCAGGCTGGGGGTTTCGCCGCTGCGCCAGGTAGAGGCCATCGCGAGTGTGGTGATTGACCACCAGAAGGAGCCAAAGACCTGCCAGAAGCGCAGGTCTTCCCGGCTGATCTCGATGCCCGAGACCGCCTGGTAGCCGGCGAGCAGGTCCTCGACCGTGCCGAACCCCCCCACAGGCAGCTCGGCTTTGCCAAACCGCCAGGAATTGACGCAGAGCCAGCCCAGGTCGCGGACCGGGTCCCCGATCTGGGTGAGTTCCCAGTCCAGCACCGCATGCAGGCCACTCTCGTTGATCATCAGGTTGCCATTGCGAAAATCGCCGTGAACCAGTGTCTGGCGCGACTCCCGGGGCAGGTTCTCAAGCAGCCAGCGTGCGCTGTAATCAATCATGGGCGCGGGCACGTTCAGGCCCTGGTACCACTCCCAGGTCTCCTGCACCAGGGCAGCAGGGCTCACCGTGGGCAGGCGCTTCCTCATCCTGGCATCAATGTCGATGGCGTGCAGACGAGCCAGGGTTTCGCCACACTGACGAGCCAGATGGGGTCTTATATCGGCAAATTTTTCCGATTTGACGATACGCTGGCCCAGGGTTTCGCCCTCCAGCCATGCCATCAGGAAGCCTTCACCGAGCTCGTCACTTTCAGTCAGTACATGTATGACGCGCGGCACGGGAATACCCGCTGTGGCCGCCAGTTGCAGCAGCTGCGCCTCTGTTTCCAGGCCAATCTGGCTGAGGGTGGTCCCACCCTGTTGGGTCGGTGGGCAGCGACGTAACGCGAACTGCCGATCGCCCTGGTCCGTCGAGACCAGAATACGAAACGTCTCCTGGCTGGCCCCGGCGGTCAGTTTCTGGCACTCCTGCAGCTGGCGGAATCCTTCGATCTTGACTCCCAGCAGGGCTTGCAGAGCGCTTGAAAAAGCCGGGTCCAGGGTGGTTTCTTTGCGGGTCTCCGAGGTCATGCCCAAAATCCTTGTCTCATAGCGGGTTTTCGGGCGCCATGATAACGCGTTGCCGGGGGAATTTTGAGATTAATCACCAGTGACGCGCAGGGCTTTCAGTTGCCAGTGAATTCTCCGCCCCGTCTGTCCTTGAACGCACTGATCGCCTCGTCGAAGTCCTCGCTCTGGACACACAGCAGCCACTGATCCACATCCGCGTGCATGATGGCCACATCCATGGCGCCCGCCACGCGGTTTATACTGCGCTTGATCATCTGTGCCGCCATCGGCGGTAGTGCGGCATATTCCTCCGCCCAGGCCAGTGTCCGCGCGTCCAGCTCATCCTGTGCACAGATCTCATCGAGGAATCCCCACTGGGCGAGCGTATCGGCAGTAAACAACTTGCCCGACATGATCAACTGCTTGGCGCGGGCGGGCCCCACCAGGTGCACGCACAGCGGCAGGGCTTGCCACATGAGGTTCATGCCCAGCTTGACCTCGCCGTAGCCGATGCGGGCGTTGTCGGCGGCAACTCGGAAGTCACAGGCGCTGGCGATACAGGCACCGCCGCCGGTGGCAACGCCCTGGACGGCGCAGACGGTGGGTTGGTGGATTTCGCCAATGGCCCGTATCAGTCTTGCACCCAGTTCCGCCTGGCGGCGCAGCAGCAACAGGCTCGGGCGCTCGCTGCGGGTCACGTCGTCCAGATCCATGCCGTAGCTGAAATTGTCGCCCTCGGCCCGGAGGATCACGGCCCGGGTCTGCTCGTCGTCGGCAAAACTGCACGCGATAGCCTCCAGCTCCGACAGCATCTCACCGCTGAGGGCGTTGCCTTTTTCTGCCCTGCTTAGGGTGACAGTGCTGATGTACCCCTTCCGTTCCACTGCTATGTGAGATGTCATATTTCCTCGTCCCGGGTGATTGACGCCGCTGGCAATATAGCAGAATATGAACAATGTTCACATTCGATGCCCCGCACTTTCCCGCTGGAGGCGCGGGGCAGAGACTTGCCACCGCAGGATACAGGTAGCGCCATGGAATACAGACGACTGGGTAAGTCCGGTTTGAAGCTCAGCGGTTTCAGCTACGGGTCGTGGGTCACCTTCGGGCGCACTATCGACGTCAACGCTGCCATCGACTGCCTGGCTGTCGCCTACGATGCCGGGGTCAACTTCTTTGACAACGCCGAAGGCTATGCCTGGGGTACGTCGGAACTGATCATGGGGGAAGCCCTGCGGCGGCTGAACTGGAGCCGTGATTCATTCTGCGTGTCCTCCAAGGTCATGTTCGGCAGCAAGAAAAATCCCGGGCCGCTGCAGCGGGGCTTGAGTCGCAAGCACGTGATGGAAGCCTGCGAGCAGGCCTTGCAGCGCCTGGGTGTCGACTACCTGGACCTGTACTTCTGCCATCGACCCGACCCGGAGACGCCGATCGAGGAAACCGTGCGGGCCATGGATACGCTGGTCCAGCAGGGCAAGGTGCTGTACTGGGGGACTTCCGAGTGGTCTGCGGAGCAGTTGCTGGAAGCCTGCGCGGTCGCAGATCGTCACCATCTCACGCCGCCAACCATGGAACAGCCGGAATACAACCTGTTTGTCCGCAATCGTGTGGAGCAGGAATTCGAACCGCTGTACGAGCAACACGGAATCGGTCTGACCACATGGTCCCCGCTGTGCTCCGGGGTGCTTACCGGGAAGTACAATGACGGCATCCCCGATGGTTCACGTGCCAGTCTTGATGGCTACGGTTGGCTGGCGAAAAATATCCTCAGCGAGCAGGGGCAGGTGCGGATCGAGGTGACCAAGCAGCTGACACAGATTGCCCTGGACCTGGGTGTTTCCGTTAGCCACCTGGCGCTGGCCTGGACCCGCTGCAATCCCCGGGTCAGCACGACCATCCTTGGCGCCAGTTCCGCGGCCCAGTTGCGTGACAACCTGGCGGCGGTGGATGTGGTCGCCAAACTGACCCCGGAGGTACAGCAAAAGATAGCCGCGGTGCTCCAGGCAAACCCCGGTCTGGAATAGGGCGCCAGCATGCAAAAATCCAGCAATGGCCAGGTTTTTCTCTACTCACTCCCGGCCGTTGCCATCGCCTTTATCAATCTGCCGGCGGCCATCGTGCTACCGACGTTCTATGTTGAACACACAGCGGCAACGCTAACCGGCATTGGCGTGGTCAACCTGCTGCGCTGGTGGTTTGATGCCGCCACGGACCCGATCGTGGGATACCTTGGAGACCGTACATCAACCCGATGGGGAAAGCGCAAACCCTGGCTGGTAATGGGGGCTATTGTCTCCTCGGTGGCGATCTTCCAGCTGTTCCGCCCACCGGCAGACGCGGGCAGTTTTTACTATGCGCTTTGGCTTTGCGGGGTTTACCTGGGCTTTACCCTGTTCACGATTGCCCACCAGGCCTGGGGTAGCGAACTGGCCGTTGGCTATAACGACCGCTCGCGCATTTCCACCAGCTACTCCGTGATGTCGGTGGTCGGCAGCATTCTGTTCTGGGTGCTGCCGCTGGTACTGGCTCCGTTCACCGGAACCTCCGAAATTGGTCCCCCGGTCATCAACGGCATAGCCTGGATATTCATTGTAATCATGCCGCTCAGCGCACTTCTGGCCATTTCCTTTGTTCCGGTGGGTATCGATCTTGCGAAACAGGCACCGCAACCGTTGCGCAAGACGCTGAGCGACCTCAAGTTCAATCGTCCTCTGTGGCGCTTCGTGATGGCGCAGGCTGTTTGGGGCATCGGCCAGGGCATGTATCTCTCGGTCATCTTTGTGTTCATGCGTGATTATCTGCAGCTGGGTGCGAAATTTCCGCTATTGATGATTGTTTTTTTCGTTGCTCAAACCTTGTCGATGCCGGTGTGGGCCCGTTTGATGGGGCGCTACAGCAAGCATCGCTGTTGGGCATTTTCCTGGGCTGCATTTTCTCTCGCGCAACCGGTCGTGTTTTTGCTTGAGCCGGGGACGGA
>NZ_JAVKCQ010000197.1:0-13901 GCF_040222615.1 Haliea sp. | reverse complement strand
TACGCCGCCAGCCCCACCGGCGTCGCCTGCATGGCCACGAAACCGGGCAGTTTCTGGATGCGAGTGAGCCAGGTGCGGACATTGCCGTAGGCATTCAGGGATACCCCGCCTTCCGGGGCGTGGGCGATATAGCTGTAGTTGGCGATATCGGCGATGCTTGGATGCTCGCCAACCAGCCACTCCCGACCCGTCAGGTGGCATTCCAGTACCTCCAGCAGCTTGTGGGCATCCCGGATCGCGGCTTGTTGATCCTTGTCCGCTCCGAATACGGTGACCAGTCGGGCGGCGGCGGGGCCATAGGCCAGCGGTCCCGCGGCGACGGACAGGAAGCGCTGTACCCCGGCGGCCCGGTCAGGCTCCCGGGGCAGCCACTTGCCGCTGGAGTCGTAGCGGGTTGCCAGGTAAACGAGGATCGCATTGGAATCAGCCAGCACGGTATCCCCGTCCTCCAGCACCGGCACCTGACCGAAGCGGTTCAGCGCCAGGAAGGGGGGCTGTTTGTGTTCACCGTTTACCAGGTCGACGTCCACGAGTTCATGGTCGAGTTGCAGCAGGGACAGTAACAGCTCTGCACGGTGAGAGTGCCCGGACAGGGCGTGACGATACAGTTTGATTTTACGCATGGTGGTGCTCCTTTTGCTCAGGTTGGTGTTGCCTTGGGTCGCGCGCCCACCATGGGCGCGGTCTGTTGTTTCAGTTGAAGCGTTCGAGGCGCAGCCGCTCACCCGGAATATTGAGCTTGCGGGCGATCCGCAGTGCGCCGGTGACCAGTCGGTCCGGGCCGCAGAGATAGATCACGGTGTCCGCGCCAGCGGCAAGCAGCAGGGAATCCAGGTCGAGGCGCTCGCCATCCGCCGCGCTGTAGACAAAGAGGCGCTCACCGAGCTGGCGCTGCAGCTGGTCCCGATAGGCCATCTCGCCGCGCGAACGGCCCGCGTAGTGCAGTTCAAAACGGGCGTCGCGCGCTGCCAGTGCCAGGGCCATAGATTTGATCGCTGTGATACCGATACCACCGGCAATCAGAAGGGCGGGGCGCGGATCAGCGTGCAGGGCAAAGTGGTTTGCGGGCGTCTCCGCACGGAGGCGAAGACCGAGCCGGTAGCCCCGGTGCAATGCCGCGGAGCCGCCGCGGCCATCGGGTTTGCTGAGGACGGCAATTTCATAGGCGTCGCGGCGCGCGGGATTCGACGCGATGGAGTAGTGGCGATCACCCAGTTCCCCGTTGTCGAGCAGCACCGGGACCACCAGGTGTGCCCCCGCCTCTACGGGCGGCAGCTCACGCCCCTCGGGATCGCGCAGTTCGTAGGCGCGTATGCGAGGAGCCAGTTGCCGCATTCCGGTGACCACCAGTTCCAGAGGCCCTTCGCCCACGACTGCCGGCCACGCCGCGCTCCGGTCCTCGACCGGCTCCGGGTCTCGAGACTGCAGGAGCTTGTCCTCCTGCAGCGCCTGGATCAGGGACTGGACTTCCGCCTCGGTAAAGCGCCGTGTGATGTGCTGTGGGCAGTTCCAGTCGAAACCCTCAACATGAATCAGGAAGCCGCGCTCGACCCGTGCCGGGTAATCCGAATCCTCCAGCAGCGTCAGGATGTCCTGCTCGCCGGTGCTCACGATCTGCACGCGCCCCAGGATCTTCAGGCGCCGTTGATTGGGATAGTCCATGAAGAACAGGGACACCCGGTTATTGTTGATGAAGTTGCCCGTGCTCACGTATTGGCGATTGCCGGAGTAATCGGCGAAGCCCAGCGTATGCTCGTCGAGCACCTTCATGAACCCGGGGGGGCCACCGCGGTGCTGCAGGTAGGGCCAGCCGGTTTCACTCACGCTCGCGAGGTAGAAGCTGTCACGTCGGGCGATGAAGTCTCTTTCGCGCTCACTGAGCAGATGATTGCGCTGCCCGCCGGCGCCCATAGCGGCGTAGCCCTCCCGGCTGCCCATGGCGGACTGGAGGTCCGCCACAGTTGGGGTGAACGCGATATCGTGATAGCGGTGTCCCATTCACATTCTCCCTGGTTGTCGGGGCAGTTGGCGGCGCAAGCGGCCTACATGCTCCATATCTGAGCAGTGAAGTTCAGGGCGATGGCATCCAGTCCGGGGTTGGTGCTGTCCAGTCCTCCGTTGGAGGTATGCTGGATTCGCAGCTCTACACCGTACTCGTCGCGACTGCCGAAGCGCGTGCCCACGGTGGCCGACGAGGTAAAATGAACGTTGCCGCCCAGCTGCTCCCCGCCCAGCGACGGGTCGCTGATCAGGGTCGGACTGAAACCGAACTCCAGGTACAGTGAGTGGGTTCCCGGGTGAAATCGCCAGACCGGTCCCAGCGACAGGAACGCGCTGGTGTCACCACCGCTGTCCAGGGCGCCGACCGCAAGCTCCAGATGTCTCGCACCTGTCCTGCGGGGCGCGGAGAGCTGGTAGATCGCCGCGTAGTGATGCACGTCATGGAACTGGCCGACTGCCTTGCCGTAGCGCAGCCCGGCAGGTTGGTAGGTCTCGGCCATCAGCCCTTCGCTAAAGGTCCCTGCCAGCAGCACCGTGGCCACCATCCCGGCGCGATACAGGCGCTTCATCGCCCGCTTGACGCGCGCCTTTCCCGTTAGAGCCGCCACGGTCAGAACTCCCGGCGGCGGTTCAACCACCGGTCCAGAGACAGGACCCCGCCACCCCAGACGACGATCTGGGCGAGGAGGATGCCCCAGATGTAATGCAGGTACATCGCGGCGGCCGGGATATCCTCCAGGCTCAGGACCGCGACCACGTTGATGATGGACAGCCCCGCAGCAGAGACGCGGCTTGCGAGGCCGGCTACCAGTAAAATTGGCAGCACTATTTCCCCGATCGTCGCCAGGTAGGCAGCCAGTTCAGGGGACAGCACGGGCACGCTGTACTCGTATTCAAACAGGAACAGGGTGGTTTCCCAGTCCCTCAGCTTGGTGAGTCCGGAGGCGAAAAATACCCAGGCGGTGTAGCAGCGCGCCGCGGCCTGGGCGAGGAACGACAGGTTCACCACGGGCTCGGAAACCCGGTAGTACTGTTCGCGAATTGAGCTAAAGGTCGTTTGCATGTCAGTTCTCCATTCAGAGTGGATAGAAGTGCTGGATCAGGTTTTGCCGCAGCGCCCTTTCCAGCCACAGGGCGAAGTCGAAATCAGTGTTCGCGAGCTCGTCGAGCAGGCTCCCGACCGCACGGCCGGCCCGCAGGCCGTTGAGGAATACATGGTCCCGGGGGTTCATATAGGTATGCTCGACCCGGTACTGCTGGCGGTAGACCAGGATGGCCCGGGGAACGCTGGCGACGACAAACTCTCCGGCTGCAGCCTCCTGACCGTCCTGCCAGTTCCGGATTTCCAGTAGCGGATACATCGATTCCAGCAGGCCCACGTGGGCAGCCAGCGTGATCCCCACCCGGTCTATCCCGGGGTCAGTCAGGAGCGCCAGGCTTGCCGGGTCGAACTGGTTGTCAGCGGCCCGCGCGGAGCGGTGGGTCTGCCAGTCCAGCCGTGCCATGGGAGCCAGGAACCGGAACTGGCGTCCGGCACTGGTCGCCGCAAGCAGCGTCGGCAACTCTGCGCCCCATTCGCCCCAGTCGCCCGCGACGGGGGGGTGGGCACGCAGTAGTGCGACGCTCAGTGCCCGAAAGTCGGCCTGTTCCATGAGTCGATACAAGACGGGAAAGCTCACTGCGAGGGCTGCCTCGGCCACCGCGACCACATTCCGGCGATAGATCGATAGCCCCTGCCGCCAGGACGTCAGCGGTCGCGAGCCTGCGTCGTCAATCCCGAAGACAGCGTCGACAAAGTGCTCTTGTTGTTGCGCGAGCGAGGTCATTGCCTACGCCTCCTCCGCCTGCAGGGCGCGCTGGATATCCCGCGCGCGCGTGGCTTCAGCGAGCAGGACGGACCAGTCCGGCAAGTCGTTGTCCCACTCCACCAGGGTGGGCACATTGCCCAGCCGTTGCAGCGCATGGGCGTAGATTCGCCAGGCTTGGTCCGAGACCGGAGCGGCGTGATCATCCACCGCGAGCTGTCCGGGCGCGACCGGCGTATAGCCTGCCAGGTGGATCTCGGCAACCGCATCCTGGGGGATCGCATCCAGCCAGGCCCTGGCGTAGTCCTCCGCTGCCGAGAGTCCGGCATTGTGGGCATTGACCAGCAGGTTGTTGATATCCACGAGCAGCTGGCAGCCCGCGCGCTCTACCAGCCTGTGCAGGAACTCCGGCTCCGACCACTGGTGTCCGCCCTGGTCGATATAGGTACTGATATTCTCGACCACCAGAGGCCGGCCAATGGCCTGCTGTACGCGGTCGATATTGTCTGTGAGGACGGCGAGTGCCTCCGCGTTGCGGGGCAGGGGCAACAGGTCTCCCGCATGGATTCGCGTGTCCCCTTGCTGCACCCAGCAAAAACACAGGTGATCGGACACCAGCATCGGGTTGAAGCGTGCTACCAGCTGCGCCAGCCTGGTCACCGCCTGGGTGGAGATGCCTGCGGCGGAGCCGAGGCCGAGAGCCGTGCAGTGAAAGCTGAGCTCGTAGTGTTCGCGTGCCTGTTCGAGAACGGCGAGGGACGCACCGCCCTCACCGAAAAAGTTTTCAGTATGGACTTCGACAAAGTCGATATCCGCAGCACGGGAGAGCGCCGCTTCGTAGTGTGGATGTCGCAAGCCGACGCCAACCGGCGGCTTTGTTGACAGATCTACGTTGGCCACGGTCACACCCCCGATTTCCGCTAGTCAGACTGCTTCTGGCTGGCTTCGTAATGCGCCTTGGCCTCGGCCTTCAGCATGCCGCCGATGGCCTCGCAGGTGCCTTTCGCTACCAACTTCCACTCACCGGGGTCCTTGTCCAGGGTGGATTGTCCGGCGCAGCTGTGGGTGCCGGCGAGGTTGCCGCAGTCGTTCTGGCCGATACCGGCCACGCCGTAGCACTTCTCCTTGCCTGCGGCACTCACGGGTGCGACGACGATGGATGAGAGGGCGGCGGCCAGGGCCGCGCTGGCGATCAGTTTCTTGTTCATGCTTGCTTGCTCCTTTGCTTGCTGTGGGGCCTGGTTCGAAGGGCCGCCACCGGCGGTCCCGCGAACCAGACAAGGCCTGCCTTACTCCGCCGCCAGTTGCGCGGCTGTCAGGTTGTGGATGCCGTGCCAGTTGCGCTCGGCGGTTTCGATGTTGCCCGGGATGTCCTCCATCCATTTTTTCTGCACCTGCTTGTTCAGGTTCAGATAGAGCTTGCCGTCGACCAGGCGGTAGGCCAGGGGATCAACGTCCAGCTTCTGGTTGAGGGCCACGCCCATGGCGCAGTAGCCGCCGAACTGGGGTGCGTACTTCTCCGGGTCGGCGCGGAAGGAGTCGCGGTTTTTGGCGTTGGCGAAGCGGTAGATGGCATCCTTGTAGGAGGCCGTGTACTCGGCGCTACCCTCGACAGGCCCGGATTTCGAGAAATAGGACACTGCGTCGTAGCCGTGAATCGCCAGGTCGTTGCCGTCGGCGTTGATCTGCAGATCCGCGGCAAAGCTGCCCGCGGAGAAGGTGATCGCGACCATCGCCGCGAAGCGCTTCAGTAGAGAGGAAAGTTTCATGTCGTGTAGCTCCTTTTCATTACCTTGGTTTGGGTTGTGAAATCAATTGTTTGGTAGTCTCCCGCTGGCCGGTCATGGCGCGGCGGTAATTGCGTCAGGTTTTTTTGTGTCGGGCAGTCCTCCTTTGGTTTCAGTTGCGGGTTTGCTTTCCCGGCGCAAGTGCAGGGGCGCTGAGCGACCCTTAAAACAACTCACGCTGGCCCTCGTGAATCGGTGATTCATTGATGCTCGCGTTGCGATCGCTCATCAGGCCGTCCGCATCGAAAGTCCAGTGTTCCAGGCCATAGGCGCGGAACCACTGGCCACTGTCATCGCGATACTCGTAGGTGAAATTCACCGCGATACGGTTGTCCGAGAATACGAACAGCTGTTTGCGCAGCCGGTAATCCAGCTCCCTGGCCCACTTGCGGGACAGGAGCGCTGTCACCTCTTCGCGACCCTGGGCGAACTCGTTGCGATTGCGCCAGGATGTGTTCTCGCTGTAGGCAAGTGATACTCGCGCCGGGTCGCGCGTGTTCCAGAGATCTTCTGCGCGCTGGACCTTGAGGATTGCCGCTTCACGGTTGAAGGGCGGTTTGATCTGCTCAGTCATTTGGGCACCTCCTAAGTACACCGATCTGTTTACTTTCGATGCAAGGTATACAGATCGGTATAGTATGTCAACGGCGAAAGCGCAAAAAAATAAAAATATTTTGAGCCTGTATTCGATGAATCAGGCTATTCGGGCTAAATACGGGTGCGTGAAGGAAGGATTAAAAGGTATACTGAGCTGTATACAAATATTGCGGAGTTCCAATGCCAGCCCCATCCAAGCGCGAGCAGATCGTCGATCACGCTCTCAGGTTGTTTTACAGCAACGGGTTTCATGCCACCGGCGTAGACAGAATCATTGCCGAGGCGGGTGTTTCCAAGAAAACCCTGTACAGCCATTTCAGGACGAAAGACGAGCTCATCCTGGCGACCCTGAGAAAGCGCGATGAGTTGTTCAGGAACCGGATGATGCGAGAGACTGAAATGCATGCCGCCAGCCCCAGGGAGAGATTACTGGCGGTGTTTGATTTTCTCGGCAACTGGTTTCAGGACAAGGATTTCTCGGGCTGCATGTTTATCAATGCTTCGGCCGAGTTCGCTGAGGAGAGCTGCCCGAGCCACATGGTCAGCGCGGAGCACAAGCGGTTGGTGGTGGAATACCTGGAGAGTCTCGCTACCCTCGCGGGCGCCAGGGAGCCCGCTGAGCTGGCCAATGAGCTCAATATGCTGATGGAAGGGGCAATCGTCTACGCCTATGTCATGGGCGACAAGCAGGCGGCGGGTCGGGCCCGGGAAATGGCGCGGGTGTTTGTTGACCGACAGCTGGACTGAGGTGGCGGCGCCAGCCGCAGTGGGCTAGGCCCGGATTCTCTTGATGCCGTACTGGGCGAGCCGATAGGCGAGGGTCGACGGTTTCAGGCCGAGAAGCTCGGCCGCGCCATTCGGCCCGGAGATCTTCCAGCCGGCCCTGCGCATCGCGTTCGCCAGGTTGGTCTTTTCCAGCAGGCGAAAGTCGGAGTCAGTCAGTATTTCGCCCTCCTGCCACTCCGGCTCCACACTGGCGCCGGGGTTGACCGAGCTGGCGGGAAGCGCAAGGTCAAGCCGCAGTGTGCGACTTCCTGCAGAGAGGATTGCCGCGCGCTCGATGACATTCTTCAGTTCGCGGATGTTGCCCGGCCAGGTGTGCAGCTTGAGCTGCTCGATGTGGGACCGCGAGAGCTTGAGCGGCTCGCGGCCCAGCTGCTGGCAGACCAGGTTCAGAAAGTGCATGGCCAGTGGCGCGATATCGGCGGTGCGCTCGCGCAGGGGGGGCACGGCCACCGGGAACACGCTGAGCCGGTAATACAGGTCTTCCCGGAAGCGTCCTTTTTTCACCTCGTCCGCCAGATCCCGATTGCTGGCCGCGATCACACGCACATCCACTTTGGCCGTTGTCTCATCCCCCACGCGCTCGAATTCACTTTCCTGCAGCGCGCGCAGGAGCTTGCCCTGCAGCGGCAGGGGGATCTCACCGACCTCGTCGAGAAACAGGGTGCCGCGGTTGGCCAGCTGCATGCGCCCCACACGGTCGCGGTGCGCGCCGGTAAAGGCGCCTTTGATGTGCCCGAAGAACTCGCTCTCGAATAGATCCTTGGGTATGGAGGCGCAGTTGACCTTCACCAGGGAGCGTTCGGCGCGGTCACTGTGCTGGTGGACGGCGCGGGCGATCATCTCCTTGCCCACGCCGGATTCACCGAGGATCAACACGCTGGCCTGGGTTCTGGCGACCGCCTCGATTTGTGACAGGGTGCGTTTCAGCGCCTGGCTCTCGCCGATGATCTCCCCGAAATTGGTGGTGATGCTGATTTCCTCGCGGAGGTAGTCGCGTTCGAGTTCGAGTTGCTCCTTCAGCGACTGGATTTCGCGGTAGTCACGCTCGCGCTGCTGGTCTGCCTGGACCCGCGCCGAGATATCGCGGAACACGACCACAGCTCCCCTGAGTTCGCCTCCCTCCCGAATCGGCGTACTGGTGTACTCCACCGGCACCGGGTAGCCGTCGGAGTGCCAGAACACCTCATTGCTGACGTGGTGGACTTCGCCATCTTTGAGGGCAGCGTAAATGGGGCAGTCCTCTTTCGGGTAGTGGCGCCCGTCCCGGTGGCTGTGGTGGTGCAGATCATGGAGCGGCACGCCGATCACATCACTCTCTGTCCAGCCGAGAATCCGGGTCGCCGCGGCGTTGGCGAAGGTGGCCCGGCCTTCGCAGTCCAGCCCGTAGATGCCCTCGCCGGCGGCGCCCAGGATCAACTGGTGGCGATTGCGGAGGCTGTCGAGGTCGGTGTGGGAATGCTTCATCTTCCTTCCTTGTCGCTAGTGGTTCAGTGAGTGCCCGGGGTCACAGGAATTTGTGAAATGCTCGCCAAATCCTGTGAATCCCAAATATCTGTGACCTGTCGTTGGCTCCAAGGTTCTGATTAACAAGGAAAAATTTTCTGGCACGAAAAATGATAAGGGACGCCACAACAGAGGCCGCATGAACGGCCTCACCTTATCCGAAATAGTTGATCAGCGGAGCCAATATGTCAGTAACAAGCAATGCAGATAGCCGCTGGTGCGGTATCGCCCTTCCCGGGCTGCCAGCCGGGCCGGCCAGGTTTCTCTCCCGGGGTGGAGGCCTGAAGGCCTCGGTCACCCTGCACACCGGTCGCGACCGGCAATACGTGGTCAAGGACTATTCCGCCACGCCCCGGTACCTCAGGCCGCTGGCGCGCTACCTTGCGCGGCGTGAAGTAAGGATTCTCCGCGCCCTGGCGGACTCGCCTCATGTGCCGCGGTACCTGGGCTGCATTGACGCCTACCGCTTTGCCATGGAATACATCCCGGGGGAACACCCCTCCGCACACACATCCGCCGCAGATGACAGCACCTATGGCCAGGCGGTGCGCGCGCTGCAGGCGATCCACGCCCTGGGCTTCGCCCACAATGACTTGCGGGGGCGGAATATGCTGGTGAGCCCCGGGCGGGGAGTAATCTTTATTGATCTCGCCGCAGCCATCCGTTTCCCGGTTTCTTACGACGCCCTGGTGCTGCGTCCCCTGGGATGGCTGCAGCGCCGCCTGCAGCAAGCGGACCTGTATCACCTGCTCAGGCAAAAGCGAGCCCTCACGACGCAACCCTATACTGCCGGGGAACTGGACCTGCTTGCGGCGGAACGCCCGTTCAAGCAGTTGACCCGGTTCTGGAAGCGCTGGATTCATCGTCGGACTAATCGCAGGTTTCGACTGCGCGGCTGCGGCTGTGGCGTGGATCGCGACCAGGTATCCCGGCACGTGTAGCTCTGCCAGCCTTGGGAGTACCTACCTGTGCGGTTTCTGGTTTAATGTACGCCGACGCGCCGATCGGATGGCACACAGGAGCACTGCATGGAGTGGCGGGGAAGGCGGAGAAGCAGCAACGTCGACGATAGGCGCGGTCAACCGCTGCGCGCTGGCGCCGGCGGTGGGGCGGGCCTGTTGATGCTGGTGCGGGTGCTGCCCTGGCTGTTGCGCAGCAAGGGCGGGCGAGCGCTGCTGCTGGTGGGGGTGCTGGCGTTTGCCGGCGCCCAGATGCTGGGCATCGACCTGCTGCAGCTGACATCCGGCGCGGGCACGCCATCCACGCAGGCACCGTTCTCGCCACAGGAGCAGGAGCTGGCCGAGTTCGTGGCGGTGGTATTGGCGGACACCGAGCAGACCTGGCAGAAGATCTTTGCCGCTGCGGGCAACCGCTACCAGGAGCCGGTGCTGGTGCTGTTCAGCCAGCGGGTGGCCTCCGCCTGCGGCACGGCCAGCTCCGCCGTCGGCCCCTTCTACTGCCCCGCGGATCGCAAGGTGTATCTGGATCTGGGGTTCTTTCGCGACCTTGACCGCCAGCTGGGCGCGCCGGGGGATTTTGCCCAGGCCTATGTGATCGCCCACGAGGTGGGGCACCACGTCCAGACCCTGCTCGGCATCAGCCAGCAGGTGCGTGCCAGCGGCCAGGGCCGGCCCGCGGCCGAGGTGAATGCGCTTTCTGTGCGCCAGGAGCTGCAGGCTGACTGCTTTGCCGGCCTGTGGGGGCACTCGGCCCACCACTACAGCCAGATGCTGGAGCCCGGGGACCTGGAGGAGGCCCTGCAGGCGGCGTCGGCGATCGGCGATGACCGCCTGCAGAAACGCGGCGGCGGAGAGGTGGTGCCAGACAGCTTCACCCACGGCAGTTCTGCGCAGCGGGCGGCGTGGTTCCGGCGCGGGTTTGAGAGCGGTGATTTCAGCCAGTGCGATACTTTCGCGGCCGAGATCTGATTATGTGTAACGGGAAGGGAAAATCCCTCGCCTGCGGAGCGCGCTTGAAGGTGATCTCCACCGAGTATTGCTGATGGATAACTTTTTCCACGACAGCGACACAATCCTGCGGGGTGAACGGTTCGACACACTCCTCGCCCACCGCAACCTCGTGATCGAGCGCATTGTCAGTGCCCCAGATATCCAGCCAGTTGATTACGTCCAGAATCAGGATGAGTGGGTGCTGCTGGTTCGGGGTGGGGCGGTCATGCAGGTGGCGGGTGAGCGGGTTGCGCTGGGAGAGGGTGACTACCTGTTTCTGCCCGCCGGCACGCCCCATCGGGTCGAGCAGTGTGAGGCTGGCACCCTGTGGTTGGCGGTGCACCTGCATCCCGACAATATGGGCTAATCCGGGTACACTGCAGCCCCGGCAAGCAGCGAAGCGAATGTCATGCAACAGGCCATTACCGGCTATCATCAGGATGAGCACCGCGACTGGGTGGCGGAACTTGCCTGCGGTCACTACCAGCACGTGCGCCACCAGCCACCGCTTGCCGAGCGCCCCTGGGTGGAAACGGCGGATGGTCGGGCGTCCATGCTGGGTCAGATGTTAAGTTGCAAGAAGTGCGAGCTGGGCGCGCCGGCGGATGAGCCGAAGGTGCCCAAGGTGGTTGTGGAGTCCAACCGCGAGCGTACCCTGCGGCTGATCCAGGCCATCGCCCGCGGCGATGCCAACACCATTGCCGACGCCTATGCCGACGACGGCAAGCTGCACACCATGGGCAACACCCTGATCTCCGGCGTCTATGACAAGTCGCAGATCCGCCAGTTTGCCGGCAGCGTGCTGGAGGCCTTTCCCGACGGGCTGCGCTATACGGTCCACGCTATCACCGCCGAGGGCAACCGGGTGGCGGTGGAGGCCACGGGGGCGGGCCGTCACGTGTCCGGCAAGGACTACGTCAACCACTACCACTTCCTGTTCACCTGGCGCGACGGCAAGTTGCTGGAACTCAAGGAATACATGGATACCGAGGCGTTGACCGAGGTGCTTTGTGGTGGCGCACGGCCGGCATAGCCGGGCGGCGGCGTCTTTTCACCACAGTCAGCCTGGCTCCTCTGCCTGAATCGGGGCTGCTATCCGGCCTTTTTGCATTGCCTGTCCCGGGGTCACTGACTATGCTTCCAGAGGACAGACATCGTGCCGGCTTTGCTGGAGGGAAAAACCGTGCAACAAACCATGCTCCTTACGGGCCTGCTGGCCCTGCTGCTGGCATTGCCTCAGGGCCACGTGGCGGCCCAGGATGAACGGGAACTGCGCGCCCAGCGCAGCGAGGCCCAAAAGGCTCGCAACGAGGAGCGCAGGCTGCGCTCCCAGCAACTTGCCGATGCCACGCGCGAGTTGCGCGACTATGCCCGTGAGCTGGAGCCTGAATACAAGCGCGAAGCCCGGGCGGTGGATACTGCTTTCCAGCTGGAGGAAGTCAAGCTGGAGGCAGACAGCGCGGCGCGCATCGCCGGGGTCAAAGCCGAATTCCAGAAGGAATGGACCGCCGCCATACTGGGGCGGGGCGAGGAGCCTGGCGCAGAGCGCCTGCAGACCATGGAGGCGCAGGCGAAGGCCTATGGCGATGAGCTTTTCGCCCTGAAACGCGAAGCTGCTGAAGCGGTGCACCGTGCCCGCGAGGGGGCAGAGGCGGAGAAGGACAGCCTGCGCGATGCCCTTGAGGAGAAAGTCCTCGCCCGGGCCGCCCAGCTGGGCCTGAGCCGCGACTATACGCCCATCCCTGCGCACCCCATCGGCGGCGAGCTGACGCGGCAGGAAGAACAGTGGAACCAGCGCGAGGAAAAAGAGGTGGTCAAGATCGCCGAACGCAATGCCAAACTGCTTGCTCCCTACCGCAACGGCAAGCGCCTGCGTGCGTGGGAGCGCGCCAACAGGGAAGAAGACTTTCGCCTGAGGTGGGAAGAGGAAGCGGAGCGCCAGGCGCTGAATATGCAACACGAATTCCACAGCGGTCTCCTGCAGCCGGCGCAGGCCGACGCAACAGCGGGCCAGAATCTTATGCAGCGGGCGGCCGAGCTGGCCGAGCAGGAGCGACTGATCCAGATCCGCTTCCAGCAAATCCGCCGGGAGAACAGCATCAAGCGGCGTGAAGAGAAGAAGCAGATTCTCGAAGCCTAGCAGTCGCCTCAAAGGACACCCGCCATGTCGCCGGCCGATACCCTGCGCCTGCTGTTGCTGTCATCGCTGTGGGGATTCTCGTTCATCTTCATGCGCGTGGCGGCGCCCGAGTTTGGCGCGGTAAGCCTCATCCTGCTGCGTATGGCGCTGGGGGCGGCGCTGCTGATCCCGCTGCTGGCCAAACCCGAGTACCTGCGCCTGCTGCGCCAGCACCTGGGGCCGCTGTTTGTGCTGGGCCTGACTACCGCGGCGCTGCCCTATACCCTGCTCGCCCTGGCCACGATGCGTCTGGAAGCGGGCTTTACCTCCCTGATCAATGCGGCCACTCCTATCGCCACCGCCCTGATCGGGGCGGCGTTCTTTGCCACCCCGATCCTGCGCCAGCAGACACTGGGTCTTACCCTGGCTCTGTTTGGGGTGGCGGTGCTATCGGGGGGGCGACTGGATTTCAGCGCCGGCGGTGACGGCTGGTTTATCCTGGCGGCGGTGGGTGCAACCGTCTGCTACGGCATTGGCGGCAACTACTCCCGCACCCGCCTCTCACACCTGCCGAGCCGGGTGCTGGCCGCGGGCAGCTGCGCGGTGGCGGCCCTGGTGCTACTGGTCCCCGGGCTGCTGCTGTGGCCGCAAGAGCCGGTCAGCGGCACTGCCTGGGGTGCGGCGCTGTGCCTGGCCGCCCTGAGCACCTCCGGGGCGCTGCTGCTGTATTTCCAGGTGCTGGCCAGTGCCGGCGCTACCGCGGCCTCTACCGTGACCATGCTGGTGCCTGTGAGCGCCCTCGCCTGGGGCTTCCTGCTCCTCGACGAGGCGCTCAGCCTGCAGGTGCTGGCCGGTATGGTCATCACCTTGCTGGGCACGGGAATTGCGACCGGGGTGGTGCGCTCGCGGCGCAAACGGATGCTGCACCTGTAGCAGCGAACGGTTTGCCGCAGTGATTTTCAGCTGACCCCGCGCGCCCGGTCACCCCAGTAGCGCGCCCGCACCGCTTTCTTGTCCGGCTTGCCCACCGGCGTCAGCGGAATGGCATCGACGAAGTCCACGCTCTTGGGCGCCTGCACTGAGCCCTTGGCTGCCTTCACCTGCTGCTTCAGGGCGACAGCCAGGGCGTCATCTGCAGTCACGCCGGGCTTGACCACGACCAACGCCTTTACCGCCTCGCCCCACTGCTCATCGGGCACGCCGATCACCACCACCTGCTGTACCGCTTCGTGGCGCGACAGCACATCCTCCACTTCCCGCGGGTAGACGTTGAAGCCGCCGCTCACGATCATGTCCTTGGTGCGGTCGACGATATGGAGAAAGCCGACCTCGTCCAGCCGGCCTACGTCGCCGG
>NZ_JAVKCQ010000196.1:0-8072 GCF_040222615.1 Haliea sp. | reverse complement strand
CCTCCCAGGCCTGGCCGCCGATCCCCGGCACCGCCGCCACGGTGCGCGCCAGGGTCCGCCGCACAGTCGCGGGCAGGGGTCCCACCGGGTGGGACAGGAACTGGAACAGGGCGGTGGGGTTGAGTGGCTGCCACAGCAGCTCGCAGGCCAACGGCAGTAGCTGGAACACCGGCCGCCAGGGCGAGTTGCTGGCAAACCCCAGGCGCGCGCCGTCGCTGGCTTCCAGTGCTTCGTCAAGCTGGTCGCCGCGCTCCCCGGCAAGCACCGCCAGGGTCGCCTCGGGGGTGGCCGCCAGTTGCTGCCGGATCATCCGGGCAACCAGTGGCGCACTGCCGCGCGGGGAATCCGCGGTCAGTACCCGCAGGCTGCCATCGCCCGCCAGGGCGATTTTGCCCTGCCCGCTGGCGGCCCGCAGCCGCTCCTGCAACCGCCGCAGGTCAGTGCCCGCGGCCCCCCGGGGCGGGGGCTCGGCGATCTCGGTCAGGGTTGCCGGCAGTGCCCGCAACAGGCGCTGCCACAGCGGCGGGAAATCGTCGAGCCGGTCCAGCAGCCGGACTTCCGCGATGGCGGGGTCGTGCGTGGGCAGCAGGGACAAAACCCGCTGCAGGCGCTGGCCCGGGCCGGGCTCCACGCTGGCGGCGGCAATCTCTTCCACCGCGGCCATAGCGGCCAGGCGCGCCGGCGCCCCGGGATCGAAGCGGCCGCTCCAGCCACCCAGGTACCACTGGTCCCGCCATTGCAGGAGGCTGCGGGCGACGGCGAACGGATCTGCCTGCCAGGAGGCGTGGTAGAAGGCCGCCGGCTGGTCACACTGGTCGATACAGGCGAGATACTGGATCAGCCGGGCGCTGAAGGGGGTGTCGGTGGCGGCAATGCCGAGCCGGGTTTCCAGCGCGGTGAGCAGCCTTGCAGGTCCCAGGCTGGTCCGGCCCAGCGCCGCATCCACCGGGGTGGGCTGAGGGCCATCCCCTGTCAGGCTGAGTGTGATGACAAGCGGGCAGGGCGCAGCTGCGGCCATGTGCGGTTCCGTTCCTGGTTCGAAATGCCAGTGTACTGGAAAGCTTTCGCTGCTCAAGCAAAGCGTTTATTCCGCCGCCCGACTGGCCTAATCTGTGCACTGCTGCGTAGAAACGGACATGGACAAGCGATGAAGAAATGGCTGCTGTCAGTGGTGGCGCTGTTGGCAATGGCGGTGCTGGCGGCTCCCCCGCTGCTGGGATTTTCCCTGTGGCGGCTGGGGGATGCGCTGGCCGTGGCGACCGGCATGGGCGCGAAGCTGGGCTGTTCGGCCCATTTCGTCAGCGACCACGGCCCGCAACAGATTATCGATGATCTCGCCAGCTATTCGCCGGTCAATCGCCGGTTGCGCCTGGAGTTCGGCGACAACCGCGTCGCGGCCTCCCTGTTCGGCCTGGCGCCGGCCAGTGCCACCTGGCGGCCGGGCCTGGGTTGCACGCTGGACATCGGTGACACCGCGGCCCTGGATGCGCTGGTCGCCGGCAGCAGCTGGTCTGGCGCGGCGCCGGAGCCATCGCGGGCGCTAGCGCCGGCGGCGCAAGCCGCGACGGCCGCGCTGCTGGCTGCGGATGAAGGCCGTGGCCTGCAGACCAGGGCGTTGGTCGTGCTGCACGGCGGCGAGCTGGTGGCGGAGAGTTATGCCGAGGGCTTCGGCGCCGAGAGTTCACTGCTCGGCTGGTCCATGGGCAAGAGCGTTATCGCCATTCTGCTCGGGCGCATGGAGCTGCTGGGTCTGCTGCCTGCAGATCCGCCGCGGCCACTGTTTGCCGCCTGGGCCGGGGATGAGCGGCGGGCCGTGACCCTGCAGCAGCTGCTGCAGATGACCTCGGGACTGGACTGGGATGAAACCTACGCGCCGGGCAGTGACGCCACGCGCATGCTGTTCCAGGCCCGCAGCGCCTCCGAGGTGGCGCTGGCAAGCCCGCTCGCGCAGGTCCCCGGGACGACGTTCTCTTACTCCTCGGGCACCAGCAACCTGCTCGCACGCGTGCTGCACGACCGCCTCGGGGGTGCCCAGGCGCAGCTGGATTTCCTGCACCGGGAACTGCTCCAGCCACTGGGCCTGCGCCATACCCTGCTGGAGCTGGATCCGGCGGGGGTACTGGTCGCCAGTTCCTATGTCTACGGCTCAGCCCGCGATGGGGCGCGGCTGGGTCTTCTGCTGCGGGATCCGGGGCGTTTCAACGGGGACCCGCGGCTGCCGGCGGCCGGGGGGGCGCGCGCCACCCGTCCCAACCACAGCGGTAATGATCCCCGCTACGGCTACCAGCTCTGGCTCAATGGCGGCGGCGAACAGCTGCGCTGGCCGGATCTGCCGGCGGACGCCTACGCCATGCAGGGCAACCGGGGGCAGGTGGTCATGATCGTGCCCTCCCGCGCAGCCGTACTGGTTCGGCTGGGCTGGACCGACGGTGACTATCCGGTTTCTGCCGCGCTGGGGCAGTTGCTTGCAGCGCTGCCGGATGGCGCTTGACCAGGGATCGCCTGCGCCATGGGTAACACTTTGTCCGGAATCCCTCCCGGTAATATTCACACTCTGTGCTCCGGAAGCAAAATTGTAAATAAAAATCATATAAAACAATGGTATATAAACACCATGTAGAATCTGTGGAGATTTTTCACAGTACTTTACCGGCCAACATGACAAACCTTTCATGATCCGAAATCCTTGATAATGGGTATATCTGTTACCATGTGTGCAGTGTCGTAACACATGGGCGATTTCAGGGTGGGTGGTCCACCCCGGTCGCGACTATCAAGGAGATGTAGTAATGAAAACGTTGGCTGTATCAGCCAGGCTTGCCGCCCTGGCGTTGACCGCTGCCCTGGGCAGCACCGCCTTCGCGCAGACCCCCGAACAGGCCGAGTCGCGCATCACGCTGGCGATGAACGAAGCGCCCCTGGCTGCCGACTGGCAACCGACCCTCGCCGCCAGCGGCGAGCAGGCCCAGGCCGAGTCGGTGGAGCGCGAGCTGGCAACTTCGGTCGAGGCGATTTCGGAAAAGTTGAACCAGCAGCTTGAAGCGAAAATGGCGCGCAAGCTCGAACTCGCCATCTGACCTCCGGTCCCTGTTATGATCCGGCAGCGAATCCATGAACAAGGAGTGCTGCCATGGTCGAGCCACTGGCTCCGGAACAAATCTATCGCGCCTGCAGTGGAGAGGGTTTCCAGTTCGAGCTTACCACCGAGCTGGAATCCCTGGATTTGTTGTACGGCCACGATCGGGCCCGGGATGCCCTGAGTTTCGGCACTGCCATTCGCAGTGACGGCTTCAACCTCTACGTCCTGGGCGATCCCGGTCACGGCCGCCACGAACTGGTAGCGCAGTTTCTCAACACCCGTGCCGTTGCCGAGACCCAGCCCGGTGACTGGGCCTACCGCTATAATTTCGATGATCCTTCCCGTCCGCTCCACCTCGCCCTGCCGGCGGGGCTGGGTCGGCAATTGCAGACCGATCTGGGTCAGCTGGTCGACGAGCTGAAGACCGCGATTCCCGCCCTGTTCGAGAGCGAGGAATACCAGAACCGGCTGCAGGAAATGAACCAGGCCACGGGCGATCGGCAGCGCGATGCGATCGAAGCTATCCGCCGCGAGGCCCGGGAGCAGGATATCCTGCTGGTATCCACGCCCAATGGGTTCACCTTTGCTCCGGTGGATGCCAAGGCCGACGGTGACAGCATGATGTCCCCGGAAGACTTCCGCGCCCTGCCGAAGGAAGACCGCGAGCGCATTGAAGGCACGGTCGAGATACTGCAGCGCAAGCTGACCCAGGCGATTCGCCAGATGCCCCAGCTGGCTCGCGAGTTGCGCCATCGGGTGGATGCCCTGAACGCGGAAATGCTGCAGGCTGCGATCGGCGCGCCGCTGGCGGAACTGGAGGCGCGCTACCGGGAGCAGGAGGGGGTGCTGGCGCACCTGCAGGCCTGTCGCGAGGCCATTCTGTCGCATGTCAACGTGTTCCTGACCGAGGCGCCCGAGCTGTCCCCGGAGTCGGTGTTCAGTCGCTTCCAGATCAACCTGCTGGTGGATAACAGCGGTTGCAAGGGCGCCCCGGTAATTTACCAGGATCTGCCCAGCCACCAGCATCTGGTGGGTCGCACCGAGCACCATGTGCACAATGGCACCCTGGTCACCGACTTCTCGCTGATCAGGGCCGGTGCCCTGCACCGCGCCAACGGCGGCTACCTGCTGATTGACGTGCGCGGGGTGCTCACCCAGCCCGGCGCCTGGGAGACCCTGAAGCGGGTGCTGCGGGCGGGGGAGATCCGCACCGAGTCCCTGGAGCAGGCCTACGGCCTGATCAGTACCGTGAGTCTTGAACCGGAACCCATCCCGCTGGATGTCAAGGTGGTGCTGCTGGGCGAGCGCCTGTTTTACTACCTGCTCTGCGAACACGACCCCGAGTTCCTGGAGCTGTTCAAGGTGCAGGCGGACCTGGAGGACGAGCTGGACCGGGATCCCGCCAACCAGGCACTGTACGCGCGCATGATTGCCACCCTCGCCCGGGAGGCGGGCCTGCTGCCGCTGGACCGGGGTGGCGTTGCCGCGGTGATTGAGCGCGCCAGCCGCATGGCGGACGACCAGCGCAAGCTGACCGCGCGCCAGCGCGAGCTGCGGGACCTGCTGTTCGAGGCGCAGCACTGGGCGACCGAGTCCGGGGCCGGCGTGATCGGTCGCGATCATGTGGAGCGGGCGGTGACCCAGCAGCTGTGGCGCGCCAGCCGCCTGCGCGAGCGCAGTCACGAGATGATCCACCGCGGTACGGTCATGATTGCCTTCGCCGGCTCCGTGGTGGGCCAGGTCAATGGCCTGTCGGTGCTGACCTTGGGGGACTTCGCCTTTGGCCAGCCCTCGCGCATCACCGCCACGGCCCGGCCCGGCAGCGGCCAGCTGGTCGATATCGAACGCGAGGCTCGCATGGGCGGGCGCATCCACTCCAAGGCAGTGATGATCATCGCCCGCTACCTGGCCAACCGCTATGCCCCGGATGAGCCCCTGTCCCTGTCGGCCAGCCTCGTATTCGAGCAGTCCTATGGCGGAGTCGAGGGTGACTCGGCCTCGGTGGCGGAGATCTGCGCCCTGGTGTCCGCCATCGCCCGGGTGGGCCTGGACCAGTCGTTTGCTGTCACCGGCTCGGTCAACCAGCACGGCGAGGTGCAGGCAGTGGGCGGCGTGAACGAAAAAATCGAGGGCTTCTTCGACGTCTGCCAGGCCCAGGGCGGGGTCGATGGTCACGCGGTCCTGCTGCCCGCCAGCAATGTCGAACATCTCATGCTCAAGGCGGAGGTCCGCGCGGCGGTGGCGGATGGCCGGTTTCGCATTTATGCGATCCGCCACGTCGATGAGGCGCTGGCACTGCTGACTGGAACCGCTGTCGCCGGGCTGGATCGCATGGTGAGCGAGCGTCTGGCGCTGTTCGCGGCCGCGATCAAGGCGGCGAAGGGCGGGGAAGACAGTGAAGAGGAGCGCCAGGAGGATGACGACCATGATAGTTGACGCCCCGCGGCGCCGGCGCACGGATCTCCGGGTTCTGGCCCTGCTGGATGCTTCCCGGCAGAGTCTGGCGGCCCTGCGGGCGGCGACCGAGTTCGCTACCCAGCGCCGGGCGGAGCTGGTGGCCCTGTACGTGGAGGATCAGGACCTCCTGCGCTCGGCGGATTTCCCGTTTGCCCGGGAGGTCGGTGGCCACTCGGGTCTGGCGCGGCCGCTGTCGCCGGCGGAGATGCAAGTCACCCTGGCGGGTCAGCTGCAGCGTGCGCGGCGAGCCCTGGAGGCGGCGGTGGCGGGGCGCGATCTGGCGCATTCGCTGCAAGTGAGTCGCGGGCGGGTGGTGAATGCCGCCCTGGCCCTGGCCGACCGGGGGGACCTGCTGGTGCTGGGCAAGGCGGGTTTATCCGCACACTGCAGCGGCGTGCGGCTGGGGTCCAATTGCCGGGCGCTGATCCTGCAGGCGCCCTGCACGGTGCTGATCCTGGATGAAAACCATCCGCCGCGACGAGGGCCACTGCGGGTGCTGTCCGAGCCGGTGCCGGAAGACGTGCAGGCGCTGCCCCTCTGCGATCGCGTCGAACACCTGCAATTACACGATGCGCTGAGCCTGGAACGAAACCTGGCGGGGGCCCGCAGTGGCGCCCTGTTGCTGCGCCAGGGGGAGCTGCGGCAGCTGGCAGCCGATGACCCGAATTTGCTGGCGCGGATTCCGGTGCCGGTTATCGTGGTGCCCGACCCGCACTGACGTCCGCCATGCGCTGGCGATAGTCCCAGCTGAACAGGCGTTCCGGATGCACGGTGATCAGCACTTCCTCCTCCTTGCGCGCCAACAGCCAGTTGCCGACCCGGGACTCCTGCTGGCCCAGGTAGCGCTCCAGCAGGGTTTCGAGGACATCGTGCTCACCGAGCGGTGTCAGGGTAGCCCGGCCCTGGCCGCGCACACCGTGGTAGGGCGGGTCATTGGGGGAAACTTCAAAGCCCACCCGCGGATCCTGTTCCAGCAACCTGACCAGCGCGGACTTGCCGTGTGATACGCCGAGCAGGGCGCCCTCCCGCCAGGCGTACCATACCGACACCACCCGCGGGTAGCCGTCGCGGCTGGTACAGGCGAGGCGGAGGGGGAAGCGGGTGTCCTGCAGAAACTGCTCGATCTCGGGCAGGCTCCAGGGGCCTTTCAGGGTTGTGGGCATGGGTGTCCTCAGCCGGGGTTTCGGCGCAGTATAAGCTGGTCGCCGTGCCCACTGGAAAAAAATTGATCCGGAACAACGCGCTGCGCCGCGTGTTCGTCCATACTTCGCTACAATGTGCTGCCTATAAGCAATCATAACCAGCAGGAGAGAAGACCATGAAAATCCTATGTGGACGCATGCCTTGCAAAGCCAGGACGCCGCTCCTCGCCGCCCTGGTCGCAGCCGGCTTTGCGGCGCCCGCCTCGGCGGTGACCTTTGACCTGGGGCCGTTCGAGGCCAATTTTTCCTCCAATCTATCCATCGGCGCGAGTTGGCGGGCGGAGAGCCCCAACAGCGGCTTGCTGGCCCCTGGCAATACCGCCGATGGCAAGGGCCGCGCGTCCTCCAGTACCGCCGACGATGGCAACCTGAACTATGACAGTGGCGATCTGTTTTCGCTGCAGTTCCGGGGCATACACGACCTGGAGCTGACGCGGGACAACTACGGTTTCTTCACCCGCCTGAAGTACTGGTACGACCATGAGGTGGGCACCAGCACTGTGCCACACGGCCACGTTGCCAACGGCTACGTCCCGGACCGCAAGCTGGATACCTCGGGTTTCGAGCGCCTGGCGCGCTATCGCGGCGTCGAATTCCTCGATTATTATCTCTTCGGCAGCTTCGATGTGGGAGAAAGCCCGCTTGAATTGCGCGCCGGCAATATGGTGCTGAGCTGGGGCGAAAGCACCTTCATCCAGAACGGCGTCAACGTGGTCAACCCGTTTGATGTGACCGCCCTGCGCAAGCCGGGCTCGGAGATCAAGGAGGCCCTGCTGCCGGTGGGGATGGTCTACGCCAACTACGGCGTGACCGGTGACCTCAGCATGGAAGCCTTTGTCCAGTACGACTGGCAGCGCACCATCCTCGACGAATGCGGCACCTACTGGAATTCCGCGGATCCTTACGGCGGCGGCTGCGACTACCTGACCATTTCCGGCGCGGTGCCCGACAGCAGTGCCGAAGCGGCGGGCCTGATCCTGCCTCGCAGTGACGATGTGGAGGCCTCCGATTCCGGACAGTGGGGCCTGGCATTCCGCTACTATTCCGAAGCCCTCAATGCCACCGAGTTCGGCCTGTACTACCTGAATTACCACAGCCGCACGCCGATCTTCAGCGCCAACAATGCGACCGTCGCCTTTGGCTTTCCGGTCAATTTCGGCGCCAACCCCGATTACTTCTTCGAGTTCCCGGAGGACATCGAACTCTGGGGCCTGACTTTTGCCACCAACCTCGGCGACTGGGCGGTATCCGGTGAGCTGAGTTACCGGCCGGATTTCCCGCTGCAGATCAACACCACGGATCTGCTGCAGGCAGTGGCGCTGGGCAGTGCGGCG
>NZ_JAVKCQ010000195.1:0-9909 GCF_040222615.1 Haliea sp. | reverse complement strand
CTGGTACCAGGCGTCGAAGGCCGGTGCCTTCGTCGGCCTGCTCGGCGGCGTGCTGGTGTGGGGCTACACGCTGCTGCTGCCGAGCTTCGAAGGTGGTTCGGTGATCCCGGCCAGCCTGTTCCAGGAAGGTCCCTGGGGCATCGCCGACCTGCGGCCGCAGGCGCTGTTCGGCACCGAAGGCGTCGACCCGCTGGTCCATTCCCTGGTCTGGAGCCTGGGGATCAACGTCGCGCTGTTCGTGCTGGTGTCGCTGGTCCGCGACCAGAAACCGCTGGAGCGCCTGCAGGCGACGGTGACGGGAATCGCCGAAGCCAACGGTGCCAGTGCTTCGCTCGCCGTGACAGGCTCGACGCCGGTTACCGGCAACCACCCGCAACTGCTGCAGGCGATGATGCCAACCCTGGTGCGGGCGGCAGGAGAGGATCGCGTTTTCGAAGGCAATCTGATTACCGGTGCCGAGGACTTCTCCTATTACCAGGAGAAAATTCCCGGCCTGTTCCTGATGCTGGGGGTGGGTGATCCCGCAGTGCCACGGGAACAACGGCCCTCCAATCACTCCCCTTTATTCACCGTCCAGGAAGATGTCCTGATCGTTGGCGTGCGGACCCTGGTCGGCTTCGCCCTGGATTATCCCGGCGGCGGCAGGTTCTAGCACCACAAATCAGCGTGGATCCGATGGCATCACTGGAAGGTCAGCTGGTACAGGCCGCGCACGACCCGTTGAAGAGAGATTGATATGCGTAATGTCCTGGTCTTGCTGTTCGCGCTGTCACTGTCGCCGCTCAGTGTCGCGCAGTCAAACTGGTCGCTGGAACTGGATGCGGAAGAGATGACGCGGGCCGAAGCCCTGTACCAGCAATACTGTTCACTCTGCCACGGCGAGGACCGCAGCGGTTACCGCGCCGACCACGCGCCGTCACTGCGCAGTCAATCCCTGCTGTCGACGGCTTTCCCCGGCTTTCTGTTCACCGCGATCGGCTACGGCCGTGCAGGCACCGCCATGGACGGCTACAGCGATGAAATGGGCGGCCCCCTGAATCGTGATGAACTGCGGCTGCTGACTCGCTGGCTGCTCGCCGTAGAGGGAGTAGAACCCGTCACGCTGCCGGATACTCCGGTTCAGGGCGACGCCACGCTAGGAGCCAGCGTTTACGCTGAACGGTGTGCGAGCTGCCATGGCACCAGGGGCCAGGGCGATACGGGCCCGGCGCTGGGCGACCCCGCCCTGTTGGCCAACGCCTCTGACGCTTTTCTGCGCCACGCTATCGCCAACGGCCGCGATGGTACGCCCATGGTTGCCTTTGCAGATCAGTTACCCGAACAAGATATCGACGCTGTTGTCGCCTATCTTCGCAGTCAGGCATCCGGTTGGAGCCCCCAGCCGCCAACGCTGCGCAAGCCGCCGGCGCCAGCGGATTACGTGCTCAACCCGGATGGGGAGGAGCCGGTATTCACCTTGCGTGAGGGGCGCTATGTGCCCGCCGCTGAGGTAGTGCGGGCACTGGAGGAGAAACGCCGGTTCATTCTCCTCGACACGCGACCCGCCTCGGCCTGGCAACGCAGCCATATCCCTGGCGCGGTACCCATGCCGTACTACCGGGAAAAGGATCGCGCTGGTGACAACCTGCCCAATGACGGCACCTGGATTGTTGCCTATTGCGCCTGTCCGCACGCCGCATCGGACTTCGTGGTCAACAATCTGCGGGACCTGGGTTACCAGAACACCGCCATCATTGACGAGGGCATCCTGGTCTGGACAGCGCTCGGATTGCCGGTGACGGCGGGCGGGGCCCTGGCGGCGGACTGAGCATCCTGCAGCGGCCATGCCGTGGTTGGATTCAGGCACCCAGCTGCGGTATCAGCTCCGCGAAGCGGTCGATCATCGGCATGATCTTTTCGGGCTGGTCCCACATGTCCACGGCAACGCCGATGACCACGCGTTCAATGCCCATGTCGCGATAGCGTTTCAGGGTATCCAGGTCAGGGGTGATCAGCGTCTGCAGGGTAATCGGCACCGCTGCAGGATCGCGCCCGTTACCGCTGACCTGCTCACGGAAGGCGGCGATTGAGGTGGCGACATCGCCCATGGCCACATCCACCGGCATCCAGCCGTCGGCCCACTGGGCGGCATGTTTAACACCGAGCGGCCCCATGGCGCCAAAAATCACCGGGGGGCCTCCGGCCTGGGCTGGCTTGGGATTGCACCAGACCGGGTCGAAGTCGAGGTACTCGCCGTGGTATTCGGGCTCGTCATCCCGCCACAGGGCACGGGTGGCGGCGACAGTCTCGCGCATCACGCCGTAGCGTTTATCCCAGGGCTGGCCGGTACAGTTGCTGAACTCTTCTTCGTTCCAGCCCACTCCGGTGCCGATCATCAGCCGGCCACCGCTCAGGCGGTCGAGGCTGGCGATGGTCTTGGCCTGGGAGAACAATTCCCGTTCCATCAGCAGAGCGATACCGGTGCCAAGTTTCAGGGTGGTGGTCACTGCCGCCGCCGCCATGAGAGTGACATAGGGATCACCCATCAGTTTGTAGGCTTCCGGCAGCTCGTCGCCCGCCGGATAGGGCGTCTTGCGGGAAACCGGGATATGGCTGTGCTCACCGGTCCAGAGCGACTCGAAACCGCGTTCTTCAAGGGCGCGAGCCAGCTCCCGCGGGTCCGGATCGTGTGGTGTGTTCATGAAACTGAAGCCCAGGTGCATGGCCTTGTTCTCCTTTTTAATCATGCTCTATGGTGACAGCGGCGTACGTGCCGGGCAGAGGTCGCGCCGCTGGCCTCAGCGGATGAGGAAATCATCGGGCTCGACCCGATGGGTCATTTTCCAGTACTCAATAATCCGGAACGGGAGGTTGGCGGTCACCCGGCCCGCTTCGTTCTTGTACCAGTTTTCGACCAGCGGCGAACCCCAGGCCGTGGCCGCGTTCACCGCATCGACCCTGGTATTATAGGCATCGTGTACCGCCTGCCGGCATTCCAGCGTGTGCTGGTTGCGCTGCAGGAGGAGCCTGATGCACTCCAGGATGTAGTGTACCTGGGACTCCGCATTGTGGGCGATACTCCCCGCCACGACCAGGTTGGTATTGGGCCCGTAGATGCAGAACAGGTTGGGGAAGTTGGGCACGGTAATGCCGAGATAGGCGCGGCCGTTGGTCTCCGACCACTGGTCGTTGAGACTGACCCCGTCACGGCCGGTGATCCGCATGGGAAACAGGAACCGGTCGGCGTGAAAGCCGGTGGCGCAGACGATGGCGTCCACCTCATGATGCACGCCGTCGGCAGTGATCAGGCCGCGGGCATCCGCTGCCGTTATCCCCGTCGTGACCACCTCGACATTGTCCTGCTGCAGCGCGGCAAGGTAGCTGCCATTGTCCTGCAGGATGCGCTTGCCAAAGGGAGGATAGGCGGGCAGCACCTTCGCCAGCAGTTCCGGGTCCCGCACCTGCGACTCGATCCAGGCGCTGAGCAACTCGCGCATGCCGTCGTTGGCCGCGCTCACGGAGTGGGTGCTGTGCCAGTCAGGGTCGGCCAGGGTCTTGTCGTAGACGCCCTCCACGGAGGTGTAGAACAGCCAGAAACGGTACCACTTGGAGTAGTAGGGCAGTTTCTCGAGGGCCCAGCGCTGCCCCTTCCCCACCGGGGAATGATATTCGGGATTGGGGAACATCCACACCGGCGAGCGCTGGAACGCGGTGAGTCGGGTCGCGGACTGCGCCAGTTCCGGGATGATCTGGAACGCGCTGGCACCGGAGCCGATGACCGCCACCCGCTTGCCGCTGAGGTCCAGACCCCGGGGCCAGGCCCCGGAGTGCACCAGCGGTCCCTGGAACTGCTCCAGCCCGTCAATAGCCGGCAGCTTCGGCCGGTTCAGCTGGCCCACGGCGCTGATCACCGCGCATGCCTCCAGTACCTCCTCCGTGCCATCTGCGCCCCTGATCCGCACCGACCAGTCGTCGCTGGCGTCCCTGAACTCGGCGGCGATGACCTCGGTCTCGAAACGAATATGCGGTTTCACCCCAAAGCGCTCCGCACAGTCATCGAAGTAGGCGCGAATTTCGTCGGCCAGCGGGAAATGACTGGTCCAGCCGTGATTGGGGGCAAATGAATAGCTATAGCTGTGGCCGGGAACATCAACCCGGCAGCCCGGATAGCGGTTCTCGTACCAGGTGCCACCGACGCCCGGATTCTTCTCGATGATGGTGTAAGGTATTCCAGCCTCACCGAGACGAATGCCGGCCAGAACGCCACCCATCCCGGCGCCGATGATGACCACCGGGAACTCCGCCGCACGCGCCTGCAGCGCAGGATCCTGCAGCTGCAATCCGCGGCGGTCTACCCCGTCCAGCGCCACTTCCTCGTTAATGAATTCAAGGTACTCCGCATCCACGCCAGGGCCACACATGAAGCGGTAGAGCGCATCCATGGTTGCCGCGCTCAGCGGCGGCAACCGGCCACCGCGCTGCCGCCAGTCAGCGATGGCCGCCAGCGCCCGCGCCTGCACGAACTCCACCTGGGCCGCCGTGTACCCGCCTTCCAGCAAGGCTTCTCCGGTCTCGGCACCGGCCGCAACGACATCCAGGGTTCGCGGGCTGGGCAGCTCATTGAGGATGCCGGTGTCCCCGGTCATATGCACAATGGACATGATCAGGGCGGCGGTATTCAATTCCGGCAAATATCCCGCGATGGTTTCAGGATCTTCGGTAACCGGGGACAGCTCGGGCGCGAGTGAAAGCACCATTGACACACCTCTCCAATCTTATCGTCCCCGCATAGTGCCTGCCGCAGGGAACACTGTCCTCCCTCATTTGGGTGAAGGGTGCGCCAATTTGTCACATCCCGCCGCCACCGTAGCTTCCTATAATGCCCGGCCTGTAAACAGCGCAAGAGAGCAGCACTATGGAGCGTAGCAAACTGTTACCCCGGGCCGTGGCCACAGCGGTGCTGGTTGCAATCAGCCCCCTGAGCACCGGTCACGACCTGGCCATTGAGCTGGTCGAGGTTACCGCCCGCGCCGACACGGATGCGAACCAGCTGCTCAGCGAGGCGCCCGTCACCCGTCCTACCCATGATGCCGGGGAGCTGCTGCGCTCGGTTACCGGCATGACTGCACTGCGCCGGGGGGGCCGCGGTTTCGATCCGATCGTTCGCGGCCAGAGCCAGGCCAATCTCAACGTGATTGCCAACGGCGCCTTCAGCTACGGCGCCTGCCCGGGACGGATGGACCCGCCCAGCACCTACGTCGGCGTCGACAGTTTCGATTCCGTTTCCGTGATCAAGGGTCACCGCTCGGTGCTCTACGGCGCGGGCGGCAGCGGCGGCACCCTCCTGTTCGAACACCTGCGCCCGGAGCTGAACAGCAACGGCCTGGCAGGGTCGGTGACCACCGGCTATACCGGCAACTCCGACCTGGGCAGCCTGGCGGCAGATGTCGCAGCGGGCAATGAACGCGGCTATGTGCGCCTGTTTGGGGCAACCAAGCACGGCGACAACTACCGGGACGGCAACGGTGACAGGGTGGCCTCAGCTTTCGACTCCCGGACCCTCGGCCTGGTGGCCGGTATCGACCTGACGCCGGATACCTGGCTGGAACTCAGCCACGAACGCGCCGATGAAGACGATGTCTGGTATGCGGGCAACGGCATGGACGCGGTGTTCGCCGACTCCGCCAGCACCAGCGTGAAGTGGGTACAACAGGGCCTGGGGCCCGCGGACGAGGTCGAACTGACGGTGTATTACAGCGATGTTGACCACCTGATGGACAATTACAGCGTACGCCAGCGCAGCACCCAGCCCGCCGGCATGGCGGCACCCTCCTCCTCCACCACCTGGGGGGGACGCCTGCTGGCCACCTTCCTCACCGATGCCAGCGACTGGCGAGCGGGCATCGACTACCGCGCCAACGACCGCAGCGCCGACCTCTTCATGGATCAGGGCAAGGACGGCAGCTACGACATGCTGGTGGCACGGATGTGGCCGGATGCGCAGCAGCGGCAGGCCGGCCTGTTCGCGGAGCTGGATCATCGCCTCAACGACCGGGACGCCCTGCGCCTGGGCCTGCGCCTGGACGACCACGACTCCCGGGCGGAGGAAGCAGACCTGAGTGCCGGAATGATGGGCAGCTCCACGCCGGTGCGTCTCTATGAGCAGTTCTACGGCACCACGGCTACCAGCAACGACCACAGCGCCCTCAGCGCCGTGGTGGGCTGGGACCGGCAGATTGATCCCGAGACCCTGTTCAGCGCCAACCTCAGCCGTTCCGTGCGCACTCCCGACAGCTCCGAGCAGTGGATAGCGCGCAGCGCCGGTGGCGCCTTCTGGGTGGGCAATCCCGGCCTGGAACCGGAGATCCACCAGCAGCTGGACCTGACCCTGGCCCGCGACCGCGGCCCTCTGGAGTGGAGCGCCACCCTGTTCGTCGACGCTGTCGATGACTATATCGAACGCTACCAGGAGGGCAGCGCGGACCTGTACCGCAACACCCGGGCCACCCTGTTCGGCACCGAGATCGATGCCAGCCTGGCCCTCAGCGAATACCTCAGCACGCGGCTCGGACTCGCCTGGACCCGCGGCCATGGCGACAACGGCGATCTTGCCCAGATTGCCCCGCTGGAAGCACGCCTGAACCTGGATTACCGGCGCAGCAGCTGGGCGCTGGGGGCCGAGTGGGTGGCCTCCGCCAGTCAAAGCAACTTCAACCCGGCGGTGGATGTCGACTCGCCCACCGCCGGCTTCGGGGTGCTGCACCTCTATGGCCACTGGAACCTGAGCACCAGCCTGACCCTGGAAGCGGGCGTCGAGAACCTGTTCGACCGCGCCTACGCCTATCACGTGAATGCCGGCAACGCCGACCCGTTCAACCCGGAGGCGATCCGGGTCAATGAACCCGGTCGGCAGGGCTGGCTGAAACTGCGCTACCAGTTCTGATAGCCGCCCGGAACTGGCTCAGGCGCTCCAGACCACCGGGCAATCGGGACCGTCGAGCACATCGCCCTCGCGGACGAATTCGTGATGGGGCTTGCGCGGAGCTCCCGGACGGAAGTGGTAGACCGCGTCATCACCGCAGTAACGCAGGCTGATGGCGCGGCGCCGGCGGGAGAGGCTGAGGTTGCCCCCCGCCGCGTGCAGGGTGCGGGCGTGGTGTACCGTCATGTCACCGGGCCCGAGATCAAACTGCAACAGCGTGACTTCCCCCGCGGCAGCGAGGGCCTCGATGTCCGGAATCACTTCGCCCTCGGTGCCCGGCATCGGCAGGTTGGAAACGAACCAGTTGGGCCGGTACTGACCCCGCCAGCGGTGGGATCCGCGCACAAAGCTCATGGCCCCGGTTTCTGCATCGGCCAAATCAAGTGGTATCCAGGTGGTACAGACCTGCTCGCCGCTCGCGTGGAAATAGGACAGGTCCTGGTGCCATGCAGTGCGCTCGGCCGTATCCGGCTCCTTCACCAGTACGCTGTCCTCCCACAGGTTGACCTTGCGCGAGCGCAACAGGCGCGCAACGATCTCGCCGATACGGGAGTCCAGGGCGAAGGCCCGACAGTCCGCATCGACACGCCAGTGATCGGTGCCAGAGACGAAGCGGCCGCGACCCTTGCGTCCGCCGGTCAGCACATCGCCGCCGGTGCTCGCAATTTCCGCGCCCATGGCGGACATGTCATGCATGGTGCCGCCAATCGACTCCTGAACCAGGCGATCGACCGCGGGAGCCATGTCGAGGACGAAGGCGGGGGCCAGCACACCTCGCAGGCAGACCACCCCGTCCTCCCAGAAGGCCGCCACCTCGTCTTCAGAGGGCAGTCTCAATAACACATCGTCGTTCATCTTCACTCTCCTTCAGCCGACAACACGGTGGAACCTCCATAATGCGGTTCCCCGGTCTGTCCGGTCAGAGCCCCTGCGTCCCGGGTCGATACCAGATCGGTGAAGTATAGGCCCGCTCCTGCAGGGTGGGGGGCACTGAATCCGGCAACGGCAGGCCGGTGCGCAAGCTGTCCCAGGTACTCCAGCGACAGGTCGGGTTTTCCAGCACACGAACGTAGTAGAACGCTGCTTGGTCCGGGTTAAAATCAGGGTCGCGCCACAAGGTCTGCAACTGGGTTGCCCCCTTGTCGCGAGAGATGTCACAGGTGGTCAGGGACACACGGGCGCCGTTGTCCGGGCAGCGATGGGACCCGGCATCCGGCTCCAGGCCATCGGCGCAGGCCACGTCATATACCCGCTGCCGCTTTTCACCCTCCTCGATCCAACCCTTGATCACCTGCACCCGCTGCAACCAGGCGCTGGCCGGATCCTTGATCGCCCAGACCAGGAATTGCGGTGGCCCGGCAGTACCATCGCGTACGGGGAGGTCCGCGCCCATGGCTGCCCCGCGCGCGTGGGCGAGGCCTATGGCATCGTGCCGCTGGAGGATATCCTGCGGCCAGGCCCAGCCGCCAAAAAAGCGGACCTTGATCCGGGGGCCACTGGTTCCGAATACCTCCCGCCGCGCCAGGGCATCGAAGATCGCTTCGCGGGTATTGCTCTCGGCCCAGACACCCGCCAGCCCCGAAGCACTGTACTTGACGTGTTCCACGTTGATGAAACTGCCGCCACGCCGCTGCTCCGGCGTGCCATCGGCAATGCCAATCTTGCCGTGGTAGTTGTCCTCCTCAATCGGCGAGGAGGCATTGTGGCCATCGCTCGCGGCAATGACTCCGAAGCGGTAGGGATTGAACCCGGCGGCTGCCTCCAGCTGCAAGCCGGTCAACCAGGCGTCGCGGACATAGCTGCCGCGCACCGCACCTTCGGTGCCACGCCCGCCCAGAAGGTCCCCCAGGATCTCGAAGCCGGCCCACTCGTCGTTGGGAGACAGCAGGGGATGGGTCTCGGAACTGCCCTTGATCTGGGTGATTTCCGCCAGCGGTTCGTTGCGCTGACGCAGCTCTGCGTACTCGGCATCCAGCGGTGTTCCGTCAAATGCCGCCGAATCCGGGAACATGAGACCGTTGCTGAGGTTGGAATTGTGCGAGATCGCCAGCGCCTCGATACCGAGTTCCCGCTGCGCCTCCAGCCACTGCCAAAGGTCCCTGGGATCGACGCTGTCAAAGCTGGAAAAAGGCTTGTCGGATACCTTGCTGCCGCGGAATATCACGTTGCGGTGCAGATTGATTTCGTCCATGGCGCCGGAGGAAGTCCATTCGTACCCCACCAGCGTGGTGAACTCGCCGGGGCGATAGAATCGATCCGCCAGCTGCACGTACTGCTGCCAGATATCATACCTCAGCCCGGATTCCACCAGGCTGGGAATCGGGGTGCCGGCGCCCATGGTCATCAATACGCCCAGCAGTGCCTCGTGGCGCCGGGCGCCGTCTCCCGCAGTGAGCGCCTGTGCAACCTCCAGCGAGGCCAGCTTGCTGTCCGGATCAAACAGCTGCGGCAGGATTCCCATGTATTCGGAATGATCGGTAACCGCGAGGAAATCCAGCGGTTGGCTCAGCTGCACCTTGCTCCCTCCGACGTGCGCTATCGCTTCGCCGCGGGCATAACGATAGGCCTGCTCTGGCCCTACCCGGACATTCATCATGAAAGCATCGGGCGAATTCATGGTGTGCACGTGCAGTTCACCGAACAGCGCGGTGTGCTCTGGATAGTGGGGGACTGGCGGGCTCGCAGGGTCAGCCTGTGCCTCTGCCACAGCAAGCGGGCGGGCTACGACGGGTTCAGGAGCGGAAAGTTGCGGCTGTTCACAGCCGGCCAGGGGCAACAGCGCAACCATGGCGGCCAGTAAAAGGCTTCGGTGTTGCACGGGTTCCTGCACAGCTTTTTAACTCCCTTAACGTCCAGCAAACATACTCCGGCAAAAGCACCACTCCAATGCGCCCAGGGCTGAAACGTTGAACCGGCCAGGGAAAAGGTTGCCGGGGATTGTTCATGAC
>NZ_JAVKCQ010000194.1:0-2861 GCF_040222615.1 Haliea sp. | reverse complement strand
CGATGAAAGCCATTATGCTGCACGGCCCCAACGACCTCCGCATTGACGAACTTCCAGACCCCGACCCGGGCCCCCATGACGTGGTTATTCGCCTCGCCGCCTGCGGCATTTGCGGCACGGATCTCAGCTTTGCTGCCGTCGGTGGCATGCTGGGCCCGTCGGACACGCCCATGGCCCTGGGACATGAGCTGTCCGGCATCATCGCCGCCACCGGCAGCAAGGTAACCCATCTGGCGCAGGGACAACGAGTCGTGGTCAATCCCACCTCCGAATCCAACATGATCGGCTCCGGCGGTGCGGGAGGCTTTGCCGACTATCTGCTGGTGAAAGGAGTCGCCCCGGGCCAGCACGTGTTTCCCATCCCCGACTCCCTGTCGTTCGAGGAGGCGGCGCTTACCGAACCCCTGTCCGTGGCCCTGCACGGCGTCAATCGCGCCAATGTCGGCCCCGGCAGCCGCGTTGCGGTGTTCGGCGCAGGTCCGATAGGGCTGGGCGTGGTGCTGTTTCTGCGCCAGCGTGGAGTTGATGACATCGTTGTGTTCGACATGTCCGAGCAGCGCCTGGAACGGGCCCGCGCGCTGGGCGCGAAGGTGGCGGTGAATCCAGCCAGCGTTGATTTGCGCGAGAGCCTGGGTGAGGCACATGGTACGGGTACTCTCTATGGCTGGCCCGTAGTGCACACCGACACTTTTATCGAGGTTTCCGGCGCGGCGCGGGTCATTCCCGACGCCATCGCGGTGGCGCCGCTGCATGCCCGGCTGGTGGTGATTGCGGTGCACCATGAACCGGTGCCGGTCGATTTCCAGACCGCGCTGGCGAAGGAAATGACCTTCACCACCTCGCTCGCCTACCCCACCGAGTTCAACGATGTACTGGAGCTGCTGGTCGCGCGCAAGCTCGAAGTGGCGCCAATGATCAGTCATCGCTATACCTTTGACAGGTTCATGGAAGCGTTTGCAACCGCGCGGGACAAGGAGCGCTCTGCCAAGGTGATGATTACATTCCCCTGTTGACCCGGAGCGATGGCAAGCATGGACAGCAACAGCATGCGCACCTATATGCTGGCGGATATGCCCATCACAGAGGACGCCGAAGGACGTATCGACCACTACCTCGGCGCCGATCCACGGCGCAAGCACGGCCAGGTCAGCAACAATCTGGGCGGCGACTTCGCCATTGATATCCCTGCACTGCGCGAGCGGCGACATCACCGACTAACAGTAAAACGTCACTGAACCCGCAGCCGGGAAGCACTATCGCTTGATCCGGGACAATGCCTCCGGCGCTGGTTGGTCTATGCTTGACGCGTAGACACACTGAGCTGGAGGTAGTCCGTGGCAGTCAGCAACTGTATCCTGTGGTTTAACGAGGTCGGTTTGCAGCATCTCGCCGAGGTCGGGGGCAAGAACGCCAGCCTGGGGGAAATGTACCAGCAGCTGGCCGGGCAAGGCGTGGCTATTCCCTATGGCTTTGCCACCACCGCCACGGCCTTCCGCGACTATCTCACCGCCAACGGCCTGCAACAGCCCATCAACGCGGCCCTCGCGGAGCTGGCCGCTGGCCGCAAGTCGCTGGCCGCTACCGGGCACGGGATTCGCGAGCTGATTCGCGCCGGCAACTTCTCGCCCAACCAGCGGGAGCAGATTGCCGCAGCCTATCTCAACCTCTGTGAACAGCAGCAGACGCCGGACATGCCGGTTGCGGTGCGCAGCTCCGCCACCGCCGAGGACCTGCCCCAGGCCAGCTTTGCCGGCCAGCAGGAGAGCTTTCTCAATGTCCGTGGCGCCGACGCCCTGCTGGAGGCCTGCCGGGAGTGTTACGCCTCGCTCTATACCGACCGCGCGATCGCCTACCGCGAAGAACAGGGCTTCGACCACGACCAGGTCGCGCTGTCGATCGGCGTCCAGCAGATGGTGGAATCCGCGGCCGCCGGGGTGATGTTCACCCTGGACACCGAGAGCGGCTTCCCGGACATCGTGCTCATCAGCGCGGCCTGGGGCCTGGGAGAAACCGTGGTCAAGGGCGCCGTGAATCCCGACCGCTACATGGCCTACAAACCCTTTCTGCAACGGCCGGAACTGAACCCGGTGATCGAAAGCACGGTGGGCAGCAAACTCTGCAAGATGCGCTATGCGCAGCCCGCGGACGAGGGTGTGGGGGAACACGGGCGTGCGGAGGCGACGGTGACCGTCCCCACCAGCAGCGACGAACAACGCGGCAGGGTATTGCCGGACAGTGACGTCCTGCAGCTGGCGCGCTGGGCACAGATTATCGAGCGCCACTATCAGAGACCCATGGATATAGAGTGGGCGCGGGACGGCTCCGGCCAGTTGTTTATCGTCCAGGCACGCCCCGAGACCATTGAGTCGCAGAAGGACCGCAGCGTTCTGGTGAGCTACAAACTGACCGCAAAAGGCAAAGTATTGCTGGAGGGATCCAGCGTGGGCAGCGCGATTGCCTGTGGACCGGTGTGTGTAGTCGAGAACGCGGACGACGTCGAGCATTTCCCCGAAGGAGCCATTCTTGTCACCGAACGCACCGACCCGGACTGGGTGCCGATCATGCGCAAGGCGGCGGGCATTGTGACCAACAGCGGCGGCACCACCAGCCACGCGGCCATCGTCAGTCGCGAACTGAAGAAACCGGCCATTGTTGGCTGCGGCAACGCGACCGGACTGCTGCACGATGGCATGGATATCACCATCAGCGGCGCGGATGGAGCAACGGGCAAGGTGTATGACGGTATCCTGGCCTTCGAGCGCGAAACCATCAGCCTGGCGGACCTGCCGGCCACCAGAACTGCGCTCATGATCAATGCGGCGCTGCCGGACGGTGCCCTGCAGTGGTGGCAGCTACCGGTT
>NZ_JAVKCQ010000193.1:0-15961 GCF_040222615.1 Haliea sp. | reverse complement strand
GGGTGCCAGGGAGTCGGAATTCCAGGATTTCGACATACCGTAGTCTCCATAATTATTGACAGCAGCCGCTCGTCGACTACAGAACATGAAGATGCAGAGTCCGCGGCGAAGTTGCAAGCACGGTGCTTGCAAAAAACCTTGGCAGAGTTCGACGGAAGAGCGAGCCCATCAAGGCGAGGTAACACCGCAAAGCGCCTCAAACAGCAAAACAGGTACCAGAAACTGTGCGTTCACTTGATCTCGCACAAGTGCCGCCCTTGCGGGCCGGACATCGCTGCACTAACGTATACGGTAGCTAACTAATAATAGGGGCAGGTATGGCAACAAGCCGCTGGAAACGCTGGCTGCGGCTTATCCGCCAGCCATCGTCGCGCCATTCGGTGCTGACGCTGCTTGCAGGAGGTATGTTCATAGGCCTGATGGGTTGGGCGGCACTGGATTTCGGCATGGCGGCCACCAGTACCGAGGAGTTCTGCCTGAGTTGCCACGAGATGCGCGACAATCCCTGGCCACAGCTGCAGAAGACCAGTCACTACAGCAATGCCGCCGGCATCCACGCCACCTGCGCGGATTGTCACCAGCCCAGGGAGTTCATTCCCAAGGTCGCGCGCAAAATTGAAGCATCCCGCGAGGTGTGGGGGAGTATTATTGGCCTGATTGACACCCCCGAGAAATACGTCGCCCATACACCGGTCATGAAAGCCAGGGAAATCGCCCGCCTGCGCGCCAACGACTCCCGCGAATGCCGCAACTGCCACGTGACCGAGCGGATGCAGCTTGAGCTGCAGTCGGCCAGGGCCCGCGAGTATCACCGGGCCATGGCCAGCAACGGCAAGACCTGTATCGACTGCCATGCGGGCATCGCCCATCCCGACAATTCCGGGCAGCCGCTGGCGCGCCGCCAGTGAACGCCTCTGCAGGAGGATACCGCCCCATGCCCGCCCGACTTCTGATCCTCATCCTGCTTGGCGCGCTGAATAGCCCTGACGCGCTGGCCACAGAGCGCGAATACGCCGCGCAGGGGCCGCAGACCTGCATTGGCTGCCACGATTTCGGTGAGGCGTCACCGGTACATCCCCTGTTACAGGGTGCCCACGGCGCCAGCGACCACGCCGGCACACCCATGGCGGAGCGCGGCTGTGAGGAATGTCACGGTCCCAGCGCAGCCCACAGCCGGGCCCCCACCCAGGTGGCTCCGGGAGTAAGCTTCGGACCACGCTGGATTACCACGGCCGCAGAGCAGGATGCCCAGTGTGTGGCCTGTCATGGCGATGATGTCGCCCGCCACTGGCAGGGAGCTCATCACCAGCAGCAGGAACTGAGCTGCGTCACCTGTCACGATATTCACAGCGCCCGGGATCAAGTGCTGAAGCCACCGGGCCAGGCGGAAGTCTGCACCCTGTGCCACAAGGAACAGAAGTCCGGGATCCATGGTCTCAGCGAGCGGGCCCACTTCAACCCTGCCTGCAGCAGCTGCCACAGCCCCCACGATGACCAGGGTCCCCACGGCCCCATGCTGGCCAATCGTTCCGAGGGCTGCGCCAGCTGCCACAACCTGGTCAGCATGGCGAGCGACCCTGCGGTGTCCAGCAAGGCCAACAGCTACCACAAGGTCATGGCAAAAGCCGACAGAACCTGCCTGGATTGCCACGTCGGCATCGCCCACGTTACCGCGCAGGGTGTCGCGCCACTGATCACCGAGGCCAGCAACACTCGCGAAGTGACCTTGTTCTACCCCGGCCAGTCCGACAGCGAGTGGTTGCTGAGCGAGCACCCGGGGTCCCAGCCCCTGCGCCAGGGGAGCAGCTGCCAACAGTGTCACCGCGGCGAGGAGACCGCCATGGGTTCAGCGCTCGCTGCTGGCGGGTTTGCGCCCGCCAGCCGGGATATCAGGGTCAGGTTCAGCGCCGACGCCGGCAGCCTGGTGGTGGATATCGACTGGAGCGGCACTGTCGAGGAACAGGATCTTGCCCTGATGTGGGGTGACAGCGGCAACGACGAACTGGCCCGCGCAGGCTGCTTCGCCGCCTGCCACAGCGACATGCCCGGCATGACCCGGGACCGCGGCCAGCAACTGGACAAATACCTGCTGGCCTCGCGTCTGCAGCAGCGCCAGATCGGCCGCCCGCCGATTGTCCGTGATGCGTCCGAGCTCGCCGCCCTGCGCGAGCAGGGCAACTTCGGCGAACTGTGGCGAATAAAACTGCAAGATCCAGCCGAGGTTCAAAGCGGTGTCCTGCTGGCCGGTATCGAATGGCACCCGGCCGCGTTGGTGCAAGGTACAGCCCGCCACCGGAACGGGCGGTGGCGAGTCACCCTGCGGCGACCGCTGCAGCCGGCAGCGGAGGGCCTGTCGTTCGCGCCGGGGCGTGAGCTGACCCTGGGTATCGCCCTGCACGGCCCCGACAACCCCGGGGGCAAGCACTGGATCTCCCTGCCGTTGACGTTTGCCACCGACGGCATCAACACCGACTTCAGGGTGAACTAGTGCAGCTGCGCTGGCTGTTACTCACGTTGCTGCTGTGGCTGCCCCCACTGCCCGGCGAGGCTGCCCAGGACGACGTCCCCAACTGTCTCGGCTGCCACACGGTGACGGCGAATGTGGCAGTGCACGCCGTATTCCAGACCGTACACGGCGGCCTCGGCGGTGGCGGCAACGGCAGCTGCGCTGGCTGTCACGGCGCCAGCGCGGAGCACGCTCGCAACCCCGCGGGGGAGATGCCCGGCGTCAGCTTTGGACCACGCTGGCTGTCCGCGGCGGAGACACGCACCGACACCTGTCTCGGCTGCCACAGCGGCGGCAGCGCCCTGCACTGGGCCGGCAACGAACACCAGCGCGAGGGCATGGCCTGCGACAGCTGTCACGACAGTCACCGACAGCAGGATCCGGCGCTGAGCGAAACCGAGTCCCAGCGATCCTGCCTTGGCTGCCATACCCGGGTCCAGGCCGAGCTGCTGCTGCCTTCCCGCCATCCCATTGCCGAGGGTAAAACCGCCTGCGGCGACTGCCACAACCCTCACGGCAGCCTTGGCGACGCCAGCCTGCACCAGCCCTCGGTCAACGACAACTGCCTGCAGTGCCACCAGGACAAGCGCGGGCCCTTTCTCTGGGAACACCCGCCGGTCGCCGAGGATTGTGCCCTTTGCCACCGGCCCCACGGCGCGGTGCACGACCGCCTGCTTACCGCCCGCGGCCCCGCCCTGTGCCAGCAATGCCATGTCGCCGCATTCCATCCCAGCCTCCCCTATGGCGCCGAGGGGCTGGCCGGCGGCAGCGGCAACCAGAATGTACTGGGCAAGAACTGCCTCAACTGTCACAGCCAGGTTCACGGCTCCAACCATCCCTCGGGCGCCAGGCTGACGCGATGACACCGCAGCCATCCCCCAGGCGCTACCGACCACCGCGATGGTGCCCGGCCCTGCTGGCATCCATCTGCCTGACCGCGACCACGACCAGCGCCGAGGACCGCTTCGCCGGACTACTGGCGGAGACGCGGCCGCTGGACACCCGTTGGCAGACCGACTATCGCGGCATGGTGGAGCTCGGGCTGGGCTACAGCAGCGCCCAGAGTTTCATGGCGGGGCAATACAACGGCCTGCAGGAACAGGGTGGGACGCTGCTGGGCAACCTCGACTGGCGCCGCTTTGCCGGCGCCGAAACCTATTGGCAGGTGTCGCTGTCGGATCTGGGGCTGGATACCCGGGAGGGGGAACTGCGCTGGGGCGTTCCCGGCAAGGTGCAGGTAATCGCCGGCTTCGACCACCAACAGCAGCTGCGCAACGACAGCGGCGCAACGCCATTTCGAGGTGAAAATAATCTGCGCCTGCCCGGAGACTGGGTGAGCGGCCTGACCACGGCGAGCTGGACCGCACTGCCCGGGTCGCTGCAGCGCTTTGACCGGGAACTGGAACGCAACAGCTATAGCCTGGCCCTGGAAAGCCGGCTCAACGACCACTGGCAGCTGGGCTCCAGCCTGCGCTACGGTACCCGCAAGGGCACAGCAGACACCGGCGCCGCCATCTATATTGATGCCGCCTCAGGCGATGCCCTGTTGCTGCCCGCGCCCATCGATCACCGCACGCTGGAGGCCGATGCCAGCCTCAGCTACAGCGGGGAGCGCCTGCACCTGCAGGGCAGCCTGGCCTGGTCCGACTTCAACAACCGGGATGACGCACTGCGCTGGCAGAATCCCTACAGCAGCTTTGGCCCGCGGGTACGGTATCCCGCTGGCGAAGGCGCCCTGGCGCTGGCGCCCGATAATCGCCAGGCCAGTGCCAGGCTCAGCGGCCACTACCTGTTCGCCCCGCGCCTGCGCCTGCAGGTCGACGCCAGTCACGCCGTCGCGGAGCAGGACCAGCCGCTGCTCCCCTACTCCAGCAACCCGACGCTGGCGGTATTCGAGACGCTGCCGCGGGACAGCCTTGATGGCGAGGTCGCGACCACCCATGCCCGCACCAGGCTGCTGTGGCAGCCGCGCCCGAAGCTGGACCTGGAACTGGCCTACCGCCTGCGTGACCGGGACTACAGCACACCCCGCGATGGCTACCGCTATATCCCGGGGGATGGTGGCGACCAGTCCCGTTCGGAACTGACAGTCTATAACCGCAGCTATGACCTGCGCAGTGAGACCCTGGAGCTGGAAGCAGCTTACCGCCTGCCCCTGCGCGGGAAACTGACCGCAGGCTACGCCTGGGAGGAAATCCAGCGCCGCAACGCGGCCAGCGACGCAACCGTCGAAGACCGCTACAGCCTGGAGTACCGCGTGCAGCCCTGGCAGTCGCTGAGCGCAAAGCTCAGCCTCAGCTGGGCTGACCGCGCCGCGGATACCTATCGGTGGGACCAGTCCTGGTATGCCCTGCTCGACAGCGCGCTGATCAACGCGACTCCCGACAACCAGCGTTACAGCAACCATCCACTCCTGAGCCAGTACTACCTGGCCAACCGGGAGCAGCAGCAGCTAAAGCTGGACCTGAATTACCTCCCCGCACCTCGCTGGAACATCAACGTGAATCTATTGCGGCGCGAGGACAACTTCGACAAATCGACACTTGGCATCACCGAGACCCTGCTGCAGAGCGTGCAGATCTCAGCAAGCTACCTGCCCGCCACCAACCTGCAGCTCAACCTGCACGCCGGGCTGGACCGCTATGAGGCCGACCAGGGCAGCCGCGCGTTTCGCGGGGGCCAGGAAAAGAACGCCTTTGCCATCCAGGCACCCTTGCCGCAGGCCAGCGATCCCGCACGCAACTGGTTCCTCGCCAACCGCGACGACAGTCTGGTGCTGGGGGCACAGCTGCAATGGCAACCGCGGGAACGGCTGGAGCTCGAGCTGGACTATCGCTTCGTGGACACCGAGGCCCGGCAGGATTTCAGCCCGGTGGCGGCAGCCGACCTCGACCCCGCCAGCTTACCGGCCGTGGACACCCGACTGCACCAGTTCGATGCCAGCGGCCTCTGGCACTGGCAGGAAGCCATATCCATTCGTATTCAGTACCGCTATTACCGCTACCAGACCGACGACTGGGCCTGGGACGGCGTGGCGGCGACCACTATCGACAAGGTGCTGACCTTTGGCCAGCGCAACCCAAACGAAACCGTGCATTACGTGGGCCTGTCAGTGCTGTACCGCTGGCAATAAGGCTCCGGGAGAGGTCCGACATGAGAAGCTTTGGTGCAAGGACAATACTGGCGAGCCTGCTGGCGTTGCTGGTAGCCTGCGGCGGCGGTGGTGGCGGTGACCGCGCCCCCGGGGTGGAGCCCGGGCCCACCCCACCCGGGGGAAGCGTTACGCCCCCGCCACCGGCGATCCCGGACCCCAGCCCCGCGCCCTTTGCCGAGGCGCAGGCCCTGTTTCCCTTCATCACCCACGTGGCTATCCCCGAGGATGGCCGTCCCGTGGTTGACTTCCAGTTGAGCGACGAACGCAACAACGCCATCACCGACCTCACCCTGGCCAATGTACGTTTCATCATCGCCAAGCTCACGCCCTCCGCCCAGGGCAACCTCAGCGGCGACTGGCAATCCTATATCAACAGTGTGGAGCAGCCCGGTGTGGGTCCCGGCACGCAGGCCCGCTTGCGTGCGACTACCGAAGCCAATGGCGAACTCAGCAATAACGGTGATGGCAGCTACCGCTATCGCTTTGCCACCGCCCTCGACGCTCTGCCCGGCTCGATCCTCTCCCAGGCGGAAACCGAAGGACTGGATCTCGCCTACGACCCCAACCTCACCCATCGCGTCGCCATCCAGTTCGCCGGCGGCCTGGTGCCCGCCAACCCGGATTACGATTTCATCCCCGCAACCGGCGCCACCGATGGGCTGTTCCAACGCCAGATTGCCACGACGGCGAGTTGCAACAGTTGCCACGACCAGCTGGCCCTGCACGGCGGCGGCAGGGTCGAAATGAACTACTGTGTCACCTGCCACAATCCGGGGTCCACCGACGCCAACAGCGGCAACACGGTGGACATGAAAGTGATGATCCACAAGATTCATATGGGCGCCAACCTGCCCAGCGTGGAGGACGGCGGCGAGTACGCCATCTACGGCTTCCGGGATACCAGGCACGATTACTCAGGGCTGCACTACCCCCAGGACATCCGCCTCTGTGTGAACTGCCACGCCGGCACCGCCACCGGCGGCGGGCGCGACGAGATATTCCTGACCAGCCAGGGCGACAACTGGGCGGAGTATTCGTCCATCGCCGCCTGCGGCAGCTGCCACGACAGGTTTGATTTCAGCCGCCATGCGGGCGGCCAGCAGGACGACTCCCGCTGCGCCAGTTGCCACGCCGCCGGCGGTCGCGCAGGCAGCATTGCCGACAGCCACCGTATCCTCTTCAATGAAGCCAGGCAGGCCTTCGACGCCAAAGTGTTGGGGGTGGCGAATAGCGCCCCGGGGCAGAGGGCCAGAGTCAGCTTCCGACTTCGCAACCCCCTTACCGGAGAGGACTACGACCTTGCCAACGACCCTATCTGGCAGCGACCGGGCAGCGCCCTGAACGTCCGCCTGGCCTGGGATACACGGGACTACCAGAACACGGGAAACAATAGTCCTGCCGCCAGCTCCATCGCTACCAGCGCGCTGTCCACCGGCGTGCCCAATGGCGATGGCAGCTACAGCGTGACCATGGACCTGCCCGTACCCGATACCGGAGTTGCGCCAGGTATCGCCGCCAGCGGCAGCGGGGTGGCTATCGTGGAAGGTCGGGCAGCCGTGGACCTGGAGGGTGAAGGCAGTTTCACCAACGTGCCGGTCGGCGACGCCCACACCTTCTTTGCCATCGACGAGGTCGACGGCGTGGCCACCCCGCGGCGCCAGTCAGTGGAGCTGGACAAGTGCCTCGCCTGTCACGGCTCGCTGGTTTTCCACGGCGGCAACCGCGCCGACAATATCGACAGCTGTGTGAGCTGTCACAACCCGCGCAACACGGACCGGGATGTGCGCGCTATCGCCGTGTCGCCTCCCAGCGATGGCAAGCAGGAGGAGTCCATTGACTTCAAGTCCATGATTCATGGCATCCACGCTCCCTCAATCCGCGACAATCCGCTGCAGGTGGTCGGGTTCCGCGGCTTTACTACCTATGTCTACGATGAGGATGCTGTGCACTACCCCGGACACCTGGATAACTGCCTGGCCTGCCATACCGATGACGGGTACCAGCTGCCACTGGCCGAGGGTGTGTTGGCTACGACCGTCAATACCGGTGACAACCGCGAGGATCCGCGGGACGACACGGTGGCCACACCCATGGCCACCGCCTGTTCCGGCTGCCATGATGACGCTGTTGCCAGGGCCCACATGACCAGTAATGGCGGCAACTTCGCCACCAGCCAACAGGCGATCGACAGCGGCGAGGTGGTGGAGCAGTGCGCAGTCTGCCACGGCGAGGACCGCTCCCAGGATGTTTCCGCCGTACACGGGCTGCGGCCACTGCCGGGGTTCTGATGAGAGCGTTCACTCAAATAGAACATGGAGTTCGAAATATTCCAATATACCGATCGGGTTGGTGGCGCTAGAATCTGCGTTCAGATGTGGGGCGAGCCCGTCGTCCCAAAGTCACCTGACACCAACCACGAGGAGTTACCATGATTTCCAACGGACAAGTCCCCCACACCGTATTCAAGACCCGCGTGCGCGACGACTCAGTCGGCGGCGAGAACCCCTACCGCTGGCAGGACACCACCACCGACGATATTTTCGGTGGCAAGAAAGTCGTCGTGTTCTCCCTGCCCGGAGCGTTCACGCCGACCTGTTCCTCCAATCACCTGCCCCGCTACGAAGAGCTCTACGAAGAGTTCAAGGCTGCCGGCGTCGATGCCATCTACTGTCTGTCCGTGAACGACGCCTTCGTCATGTTCCAGTGGGGCAAGCACGTCGGCGCCAAGAACGTGAAAATGTTGCCTGACGGCAACGGCGAGTTCACCCGCAAGATGGGGATGCTCGTCGACAAGTCCAACCTGGGCTTCGGCATGCGCTCCTGGCGCTATTCCATGCTGGTCAACGATGGCAAGATCGAAAAACTGTTTTCCGAGCCTGACTTCGGTGATGTCTGCCCCACCGACCCCTTCGAGGTTTCTGACGCGGACACCATGCTGGCCTACCTCAAGGGTACGGAATCCAAAGGCGTCGCCCAGCCCAGCAAGGCTTTCGTCGGCTGATCACTGCACCACGACTCCCCTCGGCGCCCTTGGGGCGCCTTTTTTTTTGGGGCGAAAAAACGGCGCCACATGGGCGCCTTCCAGTATTGCCGAGCCGTCAGTACTCGTAACTGATATCCAGGCCGTAGGTCCGCGGCGGACCGTACTGCTCGGTGATGATCCCCAGGCTGCCAAAGTTGATCCCGAAGGTTGGATAATCATCGTTGGTCAGGTTCTTCGCCCACAGCGCAAAGGACAGCGAACCGTTACCAGCGGTTACATTCTCAAGGCTGAAACGGGCGTTAACCAGGGTGCGCTCATCCATGACCAGATGGTCGTAGATATAGGGCTCACCTGCATAGTTACCGGTCCACAGCGCCGTTTCGTTCCATGCGTTCTGCCAGCTGGTCTGCAGATACCCGCGGATATCGCCAAAGCTGGTGCGCGCAAACACATAGTCCGCAGACGCAGACAGCTGATTGCCAGGTGCAGAGCCACGCTTGGCTGCATCAGTGGTGTCGAGGCAGGTCTGGGGAACATTGGTACCACACAGCTCCGGGAACTCCTCGTAGTCACCGTGAACATAGGCATAGCTCAGGCTGAGGATCAGGTCCTCCGCCGGCGCCGCGAGGATCTCCAGCTCACCACCCCAGCGATCAGCCTTGCCGGCGTTGGCGATCAGGCTGGTCGCGGTTCCCCCCCTGGTTTCAATCTGCGAAACCTGCAGGTCGTCGTAGACATAGGTATAAAGCGAACCATTGATGCGCAGGCGATTGTCCCACCAGTCGCTTTTGACGCCGATTTCCCATTGCTCGATGGTTTCTTCTTCGAAGGGGTTGGCAAACACCTCGCCGTTGAAGCCGCCGCTGCGGTAGCCGGTGGCGAAGCGTACAAAGGTGTTAATGTCGTCGGTCAACTGGTAGGCAGCGGTGATGTTGCCGCTGACGTTGTAGAAGTTTTCCTGCAGTTCAGCCTGGGCAGGAATGCCTGAGGGCGGGGCGCCGAACGGACGGTTCAGGTAATCGTAGAAAATTTCCTTGTCCTCCTCCGTATAACGCAAGCCGGCAGTCAGCGACAGGCGGTCATCCAGCACCTGCGGGCGCCAGGTCGCCTGGCCAAAAAACGCAAGCGACTCGGTCGTGTAGTCATAGTTCTGCAGGCTGGTACCGCCCAACGGCGCCAGGAAAACAGCGCGGCGGTCGTAGACCGCTTCGTCGTCGAAGTAGTACAGGCCGAGAACGTAGTCGACGCGATCGGTCGCGCCGATAATGTTGAATTCCTGCGAGAATTGCTCGTACTCGGAATCGGTGTCCTGCCGGCTGTGGAAGCCACCCAGGGAGTCCACTCCGCTCCAGAAGAAGTCAGCGGTGGGGTTGGGCATGCCGCCAGCGGCAAAGTAGGCTGAGCCCAGCTGCAGCAGGATCAGGTCATTCAGCGCGCCGACGCCATTGGCATCCAGGCTGCTGTCGATGTCTTCGAGGTCGCCGAAAACATAGGTCTCCATGTCACGGTAGGCCGTGATGGACTTGAATGTAATATCGCCCAGCGCGCCAAAATTGCCTGCGTCCCAGGTCAGGGTCAGCGCGTGGCCACTGACTTCGTTGTCGGAGATGGGAGTATTGTCGGCCGCGCCGCTGCTGCGGCGCCCCTGGCCGGCAGCCTCCCGCTCACGATATACCGCCAGCGTCTGGTCCATGGAGGGGATCAGGCGGTTGGCGATACGGGGGTCCGCTGCGGGGTTCTGCAACAGCAGGGGCAGAAAACTGCGCAGCTGCGACAGGGTTTCAACCCGGGTGCTGCCATCGAGGGTCACCGGGGTGAACCCCACCACCTGCTGCAGAGCGCCGTTTTCGTCCAGCCGGCTTTCATCGTAGGAGTAGTCCAGCGTCAGGGCGTCGGTGAGCTCCCACTTCAGGGCCAATCGCCAGGCCTGGCGGTCAATGCTGTCAAAGCCTTCTCCGCCACTGGTGTTGTCATACAGAGGGTCGCGTTCGCGGGTCTGGTAGCCGAAGCTCGCCGACAAGCGGCCGAGGCCCTCGCCGATCTCGCCGATCGCCGGCATATCGGCGTTCAGGCGCAGGGCACGCTCGTCGTATCTGCCAATCGTACCCTTGACCCGGAAGCCGAGCTCACCGGTGGGCTGGCGGGAGATAAAATTGACAGCGCCAGCCGTGGAGTTACGGCCGTAGAGCGTGCCCTGTGGGCCGCGCAATACTTCGATCCGCTCCAGTTCAGCCACTTCCATGCCCGAGCCATTCATCTTGCCGATGTAAACGCCGTCCATGTAGATCCCCACAGCGGGGTCGGTAGAGAGATTGGCACCGCTGCCGCCGCCAAAGCCGCGAATCGCGAGGCTGGTCGCACCGCGGGAACCGGGAGCATCGAAGCCAAAAACACCGGGGACTTCCCCGATCAGGCTACTGGTGCTGTTGATGCCGCGCTGCTCCAGCACTGTCTCGGACAGCGCGGAAATGGAAATGGGTGTTTCCTGTGTTGTCTCGGCGCGCTTCTGGGCGGTGACAATCACTTCTTCCAGGGCAACGACCTGGGCCTGTGCCGCCATACCCATGCTCACGAAGAGGGATGACAGCGCCAGCGCCAGCGGACGCGGGCTAAACCGGGGGAACTTGTTCATGGGGGTCCTCATATACGGTTGATGCAATTATTAGCGCGCTGCCAACTGGCAATGCGAGTGTCTTATCGACGAAGCCGCAGTGCAACGCCGCAAAAAAATTGGGCTACGGTCAGGTTTTAAACAGCGGGCCAACTTTACACGGCAGCCCACCGCAGAACCAGCACAGGCGGGCCAAAATAGGCCGCAGTGGTGCAAATAGGAATACTGCTATCAAATTGCCCCGGTGCGGGAGCTGGCGCGCCTAGCGAGAAGCCTGTGCGGAGCAGGAAAAGCCGGAGCCGAGGAAGGAAGCCGCCACCGCAAGCTCAACATCCACGCTGAACTTGGGATCCGCAAGCCAGCTCAACAGGCCATAGACGTAAATGCCGGTAATATAGTGGGTTATGCGCTCCACGCTGATATCGGTGCGCACCTCGCCCCGCTCGACACCATCGCGCAACATGCTACAGAAACTGTCATGCAGGGACGGCCAACGGTGCTGGCTGGTACTGTAGATGGGGTCTTCATAGGCCCGCAGGGCCAGAATCAGCAGGGCCCGGGTGAGCATCGGGGTTTTGCGGGTCATCTCCGCGCCATAGGCAAAGAACCGCGCCAACTGCTCCTGCGCTGTGCCGCCTTCAGTACGGAACCGCTCGATGGCCGCAGCGAAACGCTCATCCACGCCGGGCACCAGCGCCTGCAGTATCGCCATTTTGCTCGGAAAATAATTGAAGAGCGTGGGCTTGGAAATATCCGCCGCTTCAGCCAGGGCCTCGACCGTCACCGCATCGTAACCCTGGCGGGTGAACTGGCGCAGGGCGCCCTGCAATATCCGTTCCCGGGTCTCGCGCTTCTTGCGCTCCCGCCGCCCCTCCGGTTGTGGCCCTGCCCCCATGGTTTTAACCAACGTCTATTATTTTACTGTCGCCGCCAATCTACCCCGAAAATGCGGCCGTTTCCACTATCTGGACTAGATTTAATTATCAGCGCCGGTAGGCGCGCATATTCAGGCCGAAGGCCGCCACCAGATCGCGCATCAACTCCACCACTCCCCCACCGAAGGTATTGATCTGGCATTTGCGGTACTCCCCCTCCAGTTCACCGCGCAGGACCGCGCCAGGGCTGCTGCGATGCAGGGTACTGGCGGGGCCCATGGCGTCCATCAGCAGCCGGTAGACCGCGATCAGCCCCTCGGTGCTGAAAGCTTTCATGGCCGAGGCATAAGCGACCTCGGGCTCGCCCTGCTCCATGCTCCATGCCATACGCCAGGTCATCAGGCGCATCGCCTCCAGGCGAGCATAGGATTCAGCCAGCAGGCGCTGGACGGTGGGGTCGTCGATGGGACGCTGGTCCGCGGCCGGTTCCCGGGCCCAGGCCAGTACGTCCTCGTACAGACCGTAGGCATAAATGCCAATTGCCGCCAGCCCCACTCGCTCGTGGTTGAGCTGGGAAGTGATCAGCTTCCAGCCACCGTTGACCTCGCCACAGATCATGTTGTCGGGGCAACGAACATCGGTGTAGTAGCTCATATTGGTGCGTACCCCGCCCACGGTGTGGATGGGCGCAAAGGTGAAGCCCGGCTGGTGGGCATCGACCATGAAGATACTGATGCCGGCGTGGGGCCGGGCCGCTCCGGGATCGCTGCGCGCAGCCAGCCAGATATAGTCGGCCGCCTCAGCGCTGGAGGTGTAGACCTTGGTGCCGTTGATAACCCACTCATCCCCTTCCCGCACCGCGGTGGTCTTCAGCGCTGCCAGGTCAGAGCCCGCCTCTGGTTCAGTGTAGCCGATGGCGAAATGCAGCTCTCCCGCGGCTATTTTCGGCAGGAAAAACGCCTTGTGGGCCTCTGAGCCGTGAGCCATGATCGCCGGCGCGACCGTAGAAATAGTCACGAACGGCAGCGGTGCATTGGCCAGCTGGGCCTCTTCGAAAAAAATCATCTGGTCCATCGGGCCGCGGCCGTGGCCGCCGAACTCCCGGGGCCAGCCCAGGGCCAGCCAGCCATCCTTGCCAATCTGGCGAATTACCGACTTGTAGGCATCACCACCTTCATTGCCGCGCGTGGCCTCTTTCAGCTCGGGCGTCATGAGCGACTGAAAATAATCGCGCAGCTCAGCGCGCAGGGCCTTCTGTTCCGCTGTATGTTCGATGTACACCTGGATGATCTCCCGGGTAAGCTGACGAGCCACGGATTATTATTGATCTTGAATCCAAATTCAATAATAATCCTGACCCGTGAGGAGGAGCCAGCTGAATGCCTGCAGCGACTGACAAAGCCAGTTCCCGCCGCCCCAAAGGCGAGCTGGCACGGGAGCGCCTGAAAGCGGCGGCGGTCGCCGTGCTGGAGCGGGTGGGCTACCACCAGCTGCGGATTAAGGACGTCACCGCGGAAGCGGGCGTCGCTGCAGGGCTGTTCCACCACTATTACAGTGACCTCAAGTCACTGGTCGAGGAGATCCTCGACGAGTACATCGCGGAATTTGAAGCGACCGGGCACATTGAACGGGACGTCAGCAAGGGCGACTGGTTCAACCGCCTGCGCTCACATTACGAAGTTGCGGTACGCAACCACGCCGAGCATCCCGGCATCATGAACTGCATCAGCCAGTTCTGCACGGATGACCCGGCTTTCCGGGCGCGCTGGCAGACCTCCTATAATCGGCGCCTGCAGCTGCTGGCCGATGTTTTCCCCTATGTGTTCCCGAGCAGCGAACTGGCGGCAAACGAGGTACGGCTGATGGTCCATGCCCTGAGCGGTATTGGCCAGGACGTCCTCCGGGAACGCTATATAGAGCGCAACCCCGACCTTTCGTCCCTGCAATTATCTGAGGCGGAACTGGCGGAGTGGCTGGCGGCGCTGTTCTATCGGGGGCTGTTCGCGCGCAACCCGCCCCAGGGCCAGCTGAATCACGCCCGCAAAATCCTGTCGCTGACGCGATGAACCGACATTCAACCGCAAGCCGCGCCCCGACTAACAGTGTGGAGAGATATTGATGGATTATTCCCTGACTGAAGACCAGTCCGCGATTGCCGAGCTGGCGGAGAAAATCTTCCGCGAGCAGGTAAACGATGATGTCCAGGCCAACTACCATGACAGTCTCAACACCGGCCTCTGGCAAACCCTGGCCGCTGCCGGCCTGACCGGGCTGGGCCTGGCGGAACAGCACGGAGGGTCGGCCATGGGCTTTATTGCCCAGTGCCTTGTGATCCAGGCCCAGGGGGCAGTGCTGGCGCAAATACCGCTGGCGGAGACCATGCTTGCGGCCCAGGCACTGGAGGCAGGCAAAGTCAGCGCTGGGCTGGCCCGGGTTGCTGCGGGCGACGCCTGGCTCAGCCTGTCGCTGGCCGAAGGACTGAGCCTTGAGGGCGACACGGTGCGCGGGGAACTGGACATGGTGCCCTGGGCTGAAGGCGCCCTGTACCTGGTGGCGCAGGCAGGAGGACGGCTGGTCGCTTTCGCCCCGGCGGACGCTGGCCTGGAACTGGAGCCACAGCGCGTCAGCAATGGCCGCCCCACCTGCCGGGTGCTGGTGAAGCACGCGCAGGCCCTGGATCTCGGTGGGCCGGAGGCCATAGAGGATCTGCGACAGCGGCAGCAGGTCATGGCCGCGGCCCTGCAACTGGGCGTGACTCAGGAGGCACTCAGGCGCACCGCCGCCTACACCAGCGAACGCAAGCAGTTTGGCAAGCCGCTCGCGGCTTTCCAGGCCGTAGCTCATCGCGCCGCGGACGGCTACATGGACATCGAGGCCCTGCGCGGCGTGGTCGACAGCGCCATGTGGCGACTGGAGGAAGGTCTGGACGCAAGCCTGCAGGCCGGGGCAGCGCGCTGGTGGGCCGCAGAAGCCTGCCACCGGGTCAGCCACACCGCCCAGCACCTGCACGGCGGCATTGGCGCCGATCTCCAGTACCCCATTCACCGCTATTTCCTCTGGGCAAAGCAACTGGAGTTTGATCTTGGCGGTCCGGCCCACCAGCTGGCGGCGATGGGGCGTCACCTCGCCAGCGACAATCAGTCCGGCATCACCCTGTAGGCAAGGTTACCACTGCGTTTGACCAATAATATGGAGCCAACCATGAATGTACTGCAGTTCGAGAACATTGAAGATCGCCACCTGGGACGGGCGCTGGCCCTGCAGGCCGCCCAACAGCCGGATGCGACGTACATCATGTTCGGAGCGACGCACTACAGTTTTGCGGACGCCAATCGCAAGGTAAACGAACTGGCGGCCGGCCTCGCTGACCTGGGGTTGGGGCGTGGCGACCGCGTCGCCTTCTACATGAACAGCGCACCGGAGGTAATTTTCCTGGCGCTCGCCAGCAACAAGCTGGGCGCGGTCTGGACGCCGATCAACTCAGACTATAAACGCGCATGGTTGTCCGAGACCATCAATCGCAGCAGACCCAAGGTCGTGGTCACTGATACCGAACACTCCGCGCGCCTCGCGGAAGTCAGGGATGATCTGGAGACCGGGAGCATCGTCGTCTTCGGCGACTCGACGGCTTTGCCCGACGCCACGGATTTCGAAACTCTCTACCGCACCGGAGCCCCGGAACCCGACCTCAGCGGCCAGACCTACGGCGACACCTGTGCCATTCTGTGGACCTCGGGCACCACCGGCCGCTCCAAGGGCGTAATGCAGAGCCACAATGTCTGGTTCAACGCGGTGGCCTCCGGTGATGCGCTGTTCGGCACCAAGCCCGGCG
>NZ_JAVKCQ010000192.1:0-4681 GCF_040222615.1 Haliea sp. | reverse complement strand
AATGGCCGCGGCGCTGGTCATGCCGTTGACCGAGCGCGGAGGCGTTCTGCGCACCTTGCCCAGCTGCTTTTCCAGCACCTTGTCCAGCTCTTCCATCGCCGCCGGGTCGATCACCTGCAGCCGGGCCACACGCAACAGCGCTTCATTGCGCACCGGTTCGGGGATATTCACCAGCACCTGTGCCGACTGCTCTTCGTCCAGTGAGGCCAGCACGATGGCGATGATTTGTGGGTGTTCGTCCTCCAGCAGCTCCGCCACCGAACCCGGGTCCATCCACTTCAAGGCATCAATGCCGGAGGTCTGCTGCTTGCCGGGCATCACTTTCGCCAGCATCGAACGTGCCTTGCTCTCGCCCAGGGCGTTGGTTAAAACCCGGCGGGTAAATTCAGAGGCCCCAAGGCCCAACGGGTTCAGCGAGCTGGCGTCTTCGTGGAATGCTGCCAGCACGGCTTCCACCTGCTCATTGGAGATGGACGACAACGACGCCATGGCCTCGCCGATACGCTGCACCTCACGCGGCTCCATATGCCGCATGATGGCGGTGGCGGATTCCTCGCCAACGCCCAACAGAAAAACGGCCGCGCGCTGCGCGCCGTTCAGCCCCGCCCCTGCGGCTTCAGCCATCGCCTGCCACCCACTGTTTCATTACGTGCGCCGCACGCTGAGGTTCACCTTCGGCGACGCTGCGCGCCATCTGCAATTGCTGCTGGTAGCCGGCATTGCCCGGCAGCCCGCGCCGGTCACCCGCCAGCGTCACCTGGTCATCACTCATCAATTCTCCTGCGGCTCCCTGGGCGTATCCCGCGTCACCGTAGCCGTCTTTGCCCAACGCGCGCTGGCCGGGGCCGATGGCGGCGGGCACGGGCGCGACTGAAAACTGCATCAGCGGGCGCAAAACGAAGAACAGCAGCGCCGCCAGGCCGGCGGCCACACCCAGCCCTTTCAACCCGCGCCAAAGCCAGTCCTCCTCCAGTATCGAAGGCTCCGGAGGCGCTTCCAGCGCCGGGGGCTCTACAAACGAGGCGTTGATGACACTCACCGTGTCGCCGCGCTCCTCGCTGAACCCAACGGCCTCGCGCGCCAGCCGGGTGATCTCCTCGACCCGTTCCGGTGCCAGCGGTGCGCGCGCTACCGAGCCGTCATCGGCCGTAGTTTCCACATGGTCCAGCACCAGCGCAATAGACAGCTTGCGCAGAGTGCCCGGCGTTTCACGAATATGGCTTATGGTCTTGTCCATTTCGTAATTGCGTGTTTCCCGCCGGGTCGAGCGCGTGGGCACCGTGTTGTCTGCCAGTCCCGCTTCCGGCGGCTGCACCAGCACAGTCGGGTCTTCCGGAGGCTGGTTGGCCAGGGTACCGGGTACACCGCCATCCAGCAGGCGGGTGGTCATTTCCTCTGAGGTTTGCTCACTGCGCAGCACGGTGTCGGGCGCATACACCTCGCTGGTGCGTTCGATGCGGGTGAAGTCGATATCCGCCGACACCTGCGCGTGCACGCGACCCGGGCCGAGGATAGGCTCCAGAATATCGACGATGCGCTGGCTGTAGCGCTGCTCCAGCTGCTGCGCCATCTGGAACTGCTCCTTGCTGTAGCCAAAATCGTCAGGGCTGCCCTGCGACGACAGCAGGCGCCCCTGCTGGTCGACCACCGACACGGTTTCCGGCTTCAGGTTGGGCACACTGGCTGACACCAGGTGCACGATCCCCGCCAACTGCCGATCCGACAGCACCCTGCCGCCGTACAGATGCAGCACTACCGACGCCGCCGGTTCCTGTCGCTGGCGCAGGAAAGCGCTCTGCTTGGCCATGGCCAGATGCACCCGGGCACCGCGCACGCCATCCAGCGCGCTGATGGTTCTCGACAACTCCTGCTCCAGAGAGCGGTGGTAGCGCGCCTGCTCCATGAAGCTGCTCACGCCAATTTCCTGCTCCTGGTAAATGTTGTCGAAACCGATATCGCTGGAGCGTGGAAAACCTTCGGTAGCCAGCAGCAACCGTGCGCGATGCACCTGGTCCGCGGCCACGGTGACCATACCGGTGCGGTTATCCAGGCGGTAATCAATGCCGTTGGCATCCAGCGTGCTGATTGCCGCCGTGGTGTCTTCGGCAGCCATGCTGCCAAACAGGGGCTTGTAGTTCGGCACCAGCATCCACTGCACCAGGCCAATGCCCAGGGCGATACTGGCAGCGAGGCCGACCAACAACGCCAGCTGCCGGGACACCGGCTGGCGACTGTAACCGTTGAAGCGGGCGACCAGTCCACCGCTATTCTCTGCCATGAATCAACTCACTCCTGAAGGGGCCAAGGTAAACCAGCGGGCATCAGACCTGCATGCTCATCACTTCGCGATAGGCGGTGAGCAGTTTGTTGCGCACCTCGCTCAGCGCCTGGAACTCCAGGCTGGCTTTCTGCGCCGTCACCATCAACTCGGCCAGCGACACTCCCGGCTGGCCCTCTTCGAAGGCCGTGGCCATCGCGCGGGAAGTCTGCATCGCGTCGTTGACATCGTCGATGGATTGTTTCATGAAACTGGAAAAATCGGCACCGCCCGCCGCAGCGGCCGTTTCACCGCCCGCCTCGGCCGCCAGACTGCGCATCTGCGCCAGCACCTGATTAATTGCCATTTCGCTCATGGTTTGCCCTCTCTCACTGTGCGCGGGGTACAGCCAACCCCAGTTCACGGAAGCGTGCCAACTTGTAACGCAACGTGCGCGGGCTGATACCCAGGCGCTGCGCAGCCTCCTTACGGTTCCCGTCCACCGCGGACAGCGCGGCCACGATCAGCTCACGCTCCCGCTCTTTCAAATCCCCTTCCAGCAGCGGTTCGGGCGGCGCCTCTGCCGCCACCACCGGAGCTACCGCAGCCACCGGCGCCGCCGGCGCCATCGCGGCCACAAAATCGATGTCCTCGGGGCCGATCTCCGGCCCGACGGCCAGCAGACTCGCGCGCTGGACACAGTTTTCCAGCTCACGCACGTTGCCGCGCCAGTTGTGGGTGGTTAGCCGCTGCAAGGCTGCCTTGCTGAATGCCAGGCCGCTGCGCGGGGGCGCATGGCGCTGCAGAAAACGCTGTGCCAGTGGCAGTATATCCGCCGGGCGAGCGCGCAGCGCGGGCACCTCCAGCGGCACCACGCTCAGGCGGTAATACAAATCTTCACGAAAACGGCCCGCCGCGACTTCGCCGGCGAGGTTGCGGTTGCTGGTAGCGATAACCCGTACATCAAGCGGAATCACCCGGTTGCCACCGAGGCGCTCCACCTCTTTTTCCTGCAACACGCGCAGTAGCTTGGCCTGCAGGCCCAGGTCCATCTCGGAGATTTCGTCCAGCAGCAGGGTGCCGCCATTGGCCTGTTCAAACTTGCCGGGGCGCGACTGGTGGGCGCCGGTGTAGGCCCCTTTCTCGTAGCCGAAGAGCATGGACTCCAGCATGTTTTCGGGGATGGCGGCACAGTTGATCGCCACCATAGGGCGCTCCGCGCGGCTGGAGCAGGCGTGCAAATAGCGCGCAATGACTTCCTTGCCGGTGCCGGACTCGCCCGTCACCAGCACGGTGGCATCGCTGTGCGCCAGCCGCTCCGCCAGCCGGCAAACGCGCTGCATGGCGGGATCCTCCGCCACCATGTCGATCCCGGGCTCCGGGGCAGGCTCAAACCGGGCCAGCATTTCCAGCAGCACCTCCGCCGCAAACGGTTTGAGCAGATAGTCCGTTGCACCCTCACGCATGGCGGACACCGCATGCTGCACCGAGCCGTGGGCGGTAATCATGACAAAAGGCAGCTCGGGGCTGCGGGCACGCACCTCGCGCAACAGGCGCTCGCCACCCATACCGGACATCTGCACGTCACTGATGATCAGATCCACCGGCTGGCGCTCCAGCTGCTGCAGGGCGTCGGCGCCGTCGCATGCGCTCCAGACCCGGTAGCCACCGTATTCAATGGTGTCGCACAACGCATCGCGCAGGGTGCTGTCATCCTCAACCACCAGAACTTTCAACGCGGCTCCCACGGTCAACACTCTCCTTCTGCAATGGGTAGTTCCAGAACAAATTCAGCCCCGCCCTGCGGGCTGACGCCCAGGCGAATCTCACCGCCCAGCTCGCTGACCGTGCGCGCCACCACCGCCAAACCCAGCCCCGTACCCGCGGAGCGCGTGGTGAAGAACGGGTCGAAATGCGTTCGCGCAACTCCGGCGCCACGCCGGGGCCGTTATCACGCACCCGCAGCAGCATGCGTTCGCGGTTCAGCGCGCCGGCCCACACCTCCACATGCACGTCCGCTTCACCGGCCTCAACGGCATTCACGACCAGGTTGGCGAGCGCCCCGGCGAGGGCATCGCGGTCACCGTGCAGTGCCAGTGTGCGGTCCACCGGGGTGACAGACAGCGTGGCACCGGCCACTTCCAGGCGCGCCTGCACGTGGGCCTGGAAATCGCCCAGCACGTCCTGCAGGCAAACCCGCTCCGAGCGTGGCGGGGCACCGCGCACAAAGCCCAGCATGCTCTCGATCAGGCCTTCCATGTGCACCAGGCGCTCGGACAGCCGGTCACATATACGTTCCCGCTGTGCGACGGCCAGGTCCGGCCGGCGCAGCTGTGCCAAATACAGGGTGGTGGACGACAGCGGTGTGCGGATCTGGTGGGCCAGCCGCGCTGCCATTTCACCCAGCGCCCGCAGGCGCTGTTC
>NZ_JAVKCQ010000191.1:0-11221 GCF_040222615.1 Haliea sp. | reverse complement strand
GGCTCACCTGCAATTGCGACAGCGACAGGTGCATTCTCAGCGGTCAATATTGTCCCTGCATACCAGGCTGACGGAGTTGATGGGGCCACTACGCCCGCGTCAATTTTTGTCATTCAGATAATTTTTCAGTCGGCTCTGGGCAGAGTCCCAATTCTTGGCAGCCATCCTGCAGCTGTAAGCAGACTCACTTCAAATTTTGGCTTCTTCGGTGGCATGGCAACTCTGGATGCAGTCGAGGACTGAGATGGATAATTCTCGTGAGAAAACTTGGCTGGTTTGGATATTCCGAGTTTTATGGCTCCTTTACAGTTTGTTACTCTTGGCAATTGCTCATTTCAATGGTGCTCCACTTGGAAAAGTAATTTTCTCGGTGATACTTGGCACCGGTTGTTGGATAGGCTGTTACCTGTATTTTTCGAAAGAGGACATTCACTTCTTTTCCTCGATACTTAAACATGAAGAGAACCGTTTCACCCGTGCTCTAGCCATGTTTATCATATTAGCTACTATTCACATGATACCCTTTGGTTTGCGTAGTTAAGTTGCTTGACTGAGGGCCGATGTGCGGTGATAGCGGCAGGCGAGCAGGAGTCTTATGACCGACAGAGAGAGTCACTTACGCGTACTTATCCTTACCCCGGGACCAATCAAGCTCTATGGAGGTCTTGCCCTCATTGGGGCTGCCCTGATAGGAACAGGCTTCATGTTCGCTGCTCTGCTCGGGAAGCCCGTGAATTACCCCGCGATCTTCACAGCCATCGGCTACGTGTGCTTCATGTTCCTGCGAGTCTATATTTCCCGAAATCATCCTCCAACCCGCGAACGGCTACAGTCGGCACCTAAGGATCGGGCTTGGGCTGTCATGTCGGGTGGTAGCGTATGGGGGATACCAGCCCTTGGTGTTCTGGCTCTTGTCTTTTACCTCTCCTGGCGTTGGTTTTCAGGATAGCTGGCAGCGCAGCAGTCGCCGTCCGAGACCTTCACCTACGATGTCAACGGTAACCTGGACACGTTGGATGGGGCACCGTTGATCACCTGGTTGAGCTACGACAACCCGGTGACCATCAGCACCGCCTCGGTGAGCTATGGGCAAACCGGGCTCGCTACCGGAAAGTACACAATTGAGCGACCATGCACTATGTGGGTACTGGTTTCGAGGCAATCAACTCGATGGACCTCGGCTTCGATGTGCACCGGCACTATATCAGGGGGAAACGAGGCCTTGGCGCGCCGGTGCTTTCGCAACAAAAAACACTGTCAGCGCGTGACGGGGTTTGTGGTTACACTGTAACCACCTTACCGCGGTTAGGTATTCGTAGTCCAAGTGGGATTTAGCGACGCGATCCCGTCGGCACTTCCCCCCCCATGTTTACCGCGGTCGACGAGCTGTTTCCCGAACGGCCATGGCCTCATGCAGTCGCTCCCTGCGCGACGCAGTTCAGTCATGATTTCTGAGCGGGTTTGGTCGCCAGTCCCTCTTGACAGAATCGCTCCCAATCAGCCATCAGGGTGCGGCGTTTTTCGATCAGTTCGGACCGGGCATAGGCGGCGCGGGTGGCATCGCTGTTGACGTGTGCCAGGGCCAGCTCACAGACTTCCTCCGGATAACTGGTGTGTTCCTGTGCCCATGTGCGGAACGTGGCCCGAAACCCATGCTGCGTGACCTTGTGGCCCATGTCCTTTAAGACTTTGGTCAGGGTCATGTCGGACAATTGCTTCCCCCGCGGACTGACGAAAACCAGATCGCTATCATCGTCGCGAGGGAGACGCTCCAGCAGGGCAGTCGCATCCGGGCAGAGTGGCACTTTGTGGGTGCGCCCGTTTTTCATCCTGGCTCCAGGTATAGTCCATACCTGATCGTCAAGGTCGATCTCGCTCCATGTTGCGCCCCGGATCTCACCAGATCGAGCAGCCGTGAGAATCCCGAACCGCAAAGCCAGCGCTCCAGTAGTCTGTTTGGCGGAAAGCTCCTGCATAAACTCGGGCAGCTCCGACATCGGCATAGCGCGGAAGTGGCGGACTGAGGATATTTTGCCGGGCATCGGTAGGGACAGGTCGAGGTTTCCACGCCAGCGGGCGGGGTTGTCACCAGCGCGGAGCCCCTCAGCGCCAGCCATATCCAGGACCCGCTCGACAACTGCACGTACTCGGGTGGCGGTCTCGGTTTTGGTCTCCCAGATAGGAGTCAGCATTTTGATTATGTGTGCCCGCTCAATATCGGCCACCAGCAGGTTACCGAGGGCGGGATAGGCGTAGGCTTCCAGCATGCTTTGCAGCTTCTTGGTCTGCTTTATGGTCTTGTACTCGCGGGCCTTCTTTGAGTGGTAGGATTCGCCCACGGCGCGGAAAGTGACCGACTTGGCCTGTTCGGCCAGCAGTGAAGAGCGCAAAGCCCTTCGCTCTGTCTTGGGATCAATACCCTGCCTGATTCGCTCCTTCATCTCACGAGCCTTTTGGCGCGCCATGGATAAGGTGACTTCAGGGTAGGGCCCCAAGCCCAGCTCCTGTCGCGTACGCCCCACCATCGTTTTCAGAACCCAGGAGCGGGCAAAGGTGTCGCTCTGAGGAGGAGGAGGGGTGCACTGCAGGTAAAGCCCGTTGACCCCTCCGACGGCGTGAAACTTGGGACAGGGCTTGCCTCGGCTGGGGCCTGACTGGACTGATCCCCACTTCAGGCGGCGGACATGAGCGTCGGATAACTCTTTCGCAATTCTAGGCACTGTCAATACCCCTATGTGGGTACCACTTCTTTTCCGGAATCGAACTTTTTGCTTTAAATCCATCCCTCAACCTATCCTACATAGAGGGATTAATTCCATGCTACAGCATGAACCAAGCCAAGACAACGGAATTGGAAAAAGTACTGTATTTATAAGGTTTTTCGCGATTTGTTGCGACGCGGTGAGACGGGCCATCGGACGAGACCCGAGCCTCCATCTCCCTGTTGAACAGCGTACTTCGGCATCACTCCCGAGCATCGCTATTCCACTAAACAACTGATTTATCAGGCTTGTTCTGGTGTCATACATTCCTATCCGATTGATGCCATTTTGTCTGGTGGTTCACGGACAGGAGCTGCGACTCCGGCCTATTTATCCAGCGGGTGCTCACCGGTTAGGCCCGACATCCACAAGCGCTTCACCCACAAAAAAGCCCACCGAAGTGGGCTGTGTTGTCTGGCGTTCTGCTCACACTTTCCTGCGCCGGACCCAGCCAAGGCCGGCGAGGCCAAGACCCATGAGCGCGAGTGTGGCAGGAGTGGGCACGTTGTTGACCATCGAGCCATCGCGCACAATGATTTCGGAGTTCGAGGCAGTAACATCCAGCTGAAAGCTTTGCGAAAAGGATTCTCCAACGGTGCCCGCAGTTGCCTCTTCGGCGGTAAAGTTGAAGGGACCTATCGCGGCAATGTAATCACCGGCGGTGAGGACGGTGTTAATGATCGCGTCCCCGGCAAATTCCAAGCCATCGTCGTTATTGGCAAACCAGTCATCCACGGTTAAATCACCGTCATCGTTACCCAGCCAGAGTTCCGGATCCCACGAAGTGGTGATGGAAAAAATTTGGAAGGGCGAATCAGAGGTCAGTGAAAAGTACAGATAGCCAACGCCAGTCGAGTTGGTGTTTCCACTGATCAAGGCTGCATTCGCGGCGGGCGCCAGTGCCAGCCCCGCAAGCAGGGAGGACAGCAGCACGGTACGAGACATTACAAGTATCTTCAAGGTGCGCAACATCAGGGTATCTCCGTCAAAAGGGGTTGCTTAGACTAAAGCATTTTTTTGAGCCAGAATTCATAAGCTCATGATAATAATGAAAAAAATATCAGGCCCCGCTGCCTCGCAGGTCGTAATGTAAAAATTCTCGACACATCTGCCCGATATTCCCGCCAGCGACCCGCAATCCTCCCAATCCCGTCGTGTCCGGGACTGGAGAACCCTGGTCCCGGTTTGATCAGGGGTTGATACGGCGAAGCTTCGCAGAGTGCGCAGCTGGCCGGCCGGGAGACAGGCCCATCCGCGCGGCCATCTTCCCGGCAAATACTCAGGCGAGGCTTAAGTGGCTGCCTGCCACTGGCTTTCCCGGTAAAGCTCCAGCGGCCGGTAAGCGGCTTTATAGGCCATCTTGTCGCAGTTTTTAATCCAGTAGCCGAGGTAGAGGTACTCCAGCCCCATCTCCCGGGCCTGGTCAATCTGCCAGAGGATGGCGTAGCTGCCCAGGCTGCGGGGCTCTTCGGCTGGTTCGAAGAAGGTATAGATGGCCGAGAGGCCATCTATCAGGACATCCACCACCGCTATCGCCAGCAGGCGCTCCCCCTCAAAGAACCGGTAATAGCGGGTGCAATCCCAGGCGTTGTTGAGAAACGATTGGTACTGCTCCCGATCCGGCGGGAACATGTCGCCATCGGCGTGGCGCTGTTCGATATAGCGGTAGTAAAGGTCGTAGGCTGCATCGTCGCGGATGTGCTCGCTGCGCACGACGCGCAAATCCTGGTTGCGCTTCCAGGTCCGGCGCTGGGCGCGACTGGGGGCAAAGTGGGTAACGGGTATCCGTGCGGGTATGCAGGCGTTGCAGCGGCCACAGTGTGGCCGGTAGATGTGGTTGCCACTGCGCCGAAAGCCCATATGGGACAGCCGACTGTAGAGAAGCTGGTCGACCTCCTGGCGGGGGTCGATAAACAGGGTCGTCGCTTCCTGGTCTTTCAGGTAGCTGCAGGTGTGGGGATAGGTGGTATACACCTTCAGGTCCCGCAGGGATGAGGTCACGGTAGCAGGTCTCCGCAGTTGGCCGGCAGCTCCCAGATCGCTGGATCTACGCTCGCGTCTACAGTGTGGGCAAGCTCTGCTTCAAAGTCCAGCCTGCTGATGTTGCGCGCCCCCATTGTGTTCATGTGCGCGCTTTCTACCTGGCAGTCGATCAATCGGAACTCTGCCCGGCGCAGGATGTGGACCAGGGCGACCAGGGCCACCCGGGACGCGCTGGGCACCCTGGAAAACATCGATTCACCGAAAAACGCCCGGCCCAGCGCAACGCCGTATAGCCCCCCGACCAGGCGGTCGTCCTCGTCCAGGATTTCCACCGAGTGGGCAATGCCCCGGCGGTGCAGTGACTGGTAGGCCTGGAGCATATCCTCCCCGATCCAGGTACCGTCGCTGCCGCGCCGGGGAGCCGCGCAGGCCGCAACAACGGCAGCAAAGCGCCGATCCACCGCCAATCGCAGACGGTTGCGACGCAGGGTCTTGCGCAGTGAACGCGAGAGGTGCAAGTCATCGAGATAGAGAACGGAGCGGGGGTCCGGGGTCCACCAGAGCACGGGCTGCGGCGCCTCGTACCAGGGAAAGATGCCGCGGCGGTAGGCGGCAGTCAGTCGCTCGGGGGAGAGCCCGCCGCCCGCCGCCAACAAGCCATTGGGGTAATCCAGGGCCAGGGCGGTGGGCGGGAAATCCTGCCCCGGGGCGAGGCGGACAATCCCTGCCACGGAGCTCAGCCCAGGTTGTCGAGGTACTTCTCGGCGTCCAGCGCCGCCATGCAGCCGAACCCCGCCGAAGTGATGGCCTGGCGATAGACATGGTCGCCCACATCACCGGCGGCAAAAACGCCGGCCACGCTGGTCGCAGTGGCGTTGCCTTCGGTACCGCTGTGAATGGTGATATAGCCGTCCTTCATGGCCAGCTGGCCCTGGAACATATCGGTGTTGGGCTTGTGGCCGATCGCGATAAACACGCCTGCCAGGTCCAGCTCTGTGGTCTGGCTGTCGGTAGTGGCCTTGACCCGCATGCCGGTCACACCGCTGCTGTCGCCCAGCACCTCGTCCAGAGTGTGGTTCCAGAGTATCCGTACCTTGCCCTCCTGTTCGCGCTTGAACAGGCGATCCTGCAGCACCTTCTCTGCGCGCAGGCTGTCGCGGCGGTGCACCAGCACCACTTCGGAGGCAATATTGGCCAGGTACAATGCTTCTTCCACCGCGGTATTGCCGCCGCCGATGACCGCGACCTTCTGGTTGCGGTAGAAGAAACCGTCACAGGTGGCGCAGGCGCTGACGCCCTTGCCCATGAAGGCCTCCTCGCTGGGCAGGCCCAGATACTGGGCCGAGGCGCCGGTGGCGATGATCAGTGCATCACAGCTATAGCGGTTGCTGCCTACAAGCTGGAAGGGGCGCACGGACAGGTCCACCGTGTCGATGTGGTCGAAGACCACCGAGGTTTCAAAGCGTTCCACATGGGCCTGCATCTGCTGCATCAGCTCGGGGCCCTGCAGCTCCGCGTGGCCGCCGGGCCAGTTTTCCACTTCTGTCGTGGTAGTGAGCTGTCCACCCTGCTGCATTCCCGTGATTACCACCGGCTTCAGGTTGGCCCGGGCGGCATAAACGGCGGCCGTGTAACCCGCGGGGCCGGAGCCCAGGATGATCAGGGGGTGGTGCTGGACATCGCTCATAGTGGTCATTTCCCGGTTGCTGGTGTTAAATGAAGTGCTTGCGGCGACCGGCTCAGGCCACCCGCCCAGGGGTTCAATGGGGGCAAGCTATGGTAATGTAAACCCCGCTTCCCGGCAAAGGCGAGTTCATTTCTAAATATCCTTTATAAGCTTTTGAATATCATCATAAAATAAGTCACAATTGCCGAAGTAAACTGTGCGGAAAAATGGCTTTTCGCCAGCGTGTACAAGGGGATAGCAAGGCGTGCCGGAAAAAACCCGCAACGATACCGTACTGGGCCCCCGGCTGCGCGAGGGGGCGTTCATCGCCGTCGGCGCGGTCTGCCTGTACCTGTTGCTGGCCCTGACTACCTACAGTGCGAGGGATCCGGGTTGGTCCGCCACCGGGGTCGGCGGGCGTATTGCCAATGCCGGGGGGCCCACCGGAGCCTGGGTCGCGGATGTCGCCTTTTCGCTGGTGGGGTATGCCGCCTACCTGTTTCCGCTACTGCTGGCCTACCGCGCCCTCGTTATCCTGCGCGAGCGGCACAGCAATAAACCCTTCGACTGGGTCACTTTCAGCATTCGCGCCCTGGGCCTGGTGCTGGTGATGATTGCCGGGACTGCGCTGGCGGCGATGAACGATACCGGCAATTCCGGTCTGCCCCAAGGTGCCGGCGGCATCCTCGGCCAGGCCATCGGCGATGCCTTCACCACGGCCTTCAGCGCCATCGGCAGCCGCCTGATCCTGCTCGCGGTGTTCCTGTTTGGCATGACCGTGTTCACCGACCTGAGCTGGCTCAGATTGATCGAGCGCCTGGGCCGCTGGACCCTGGATATCTCAGGGCGCCTGCGGCGCTGGTGCATCGCCACCTTTGATCGCATCCGCGACCGCCGCGAGCGGGAGAAAGCGCTGGAGGCCCGCAAGGCGGTCATCGAGGAGCATGTGGAGCGCGGCAAGCAGCGCAAGCCGCCCAAGATAAAGCCGTTCAAACCGAAGGTGGAAAAAAGCGAACGGGTGGAGAAGGAGAAGCAGCAGGTTCTGTTCGATGCCCCGGTCACCGGAGAGCTGCCCGCGCTGGGCCTGCTGGATGCACAGGTCAAGGACCCCGACAAGGGCTTTTCCGAAGAGGCGCTCTCCGGCATGTCGCGCTTGCTGGAGCTCAAGCTGGCGGATTTCGGCATCAGCGCCGAGGTGGTGGCGGTGTACCCGGGCCCGGTGATCACGCGTTTCGAGATCCAGCCCGCTGCCGGGGTCAAGGTATCGCGGATTTCCAACCTGGCCAAGGACCTGGCGCGCTCCCTGGCGGTGATCAGCGTGCGGGTGGTCGAAGTGATCCCCGGCAAGTCGGTGGTCGGCATCGAGATCCCCAATGAGGACCGGGAGATCGTCAATTTCCGGGAAGTGCTGTCGTCCCGCGCCTTCGACCATTCCAAGTCGCCCCTGACCCTGGCCCTGGGTCACGACATCTCCGGCGAGCCGGTGGTGGCCGATCTGGCGAAGATGCCGCATCTGCTGGTGGCGGGCACCACCGGATCCGGCAAGTCGGTCGGGGTCAATGCCATGCTGCTGAGCCTGTTGTACAAGTCCACCCCCGCGGAGGTGCGGCTGATGATGGTGGATCCGAAGATGCTGGAGCTGTCCGTATACGACGGCATTCCGCACCTGTTGACCCCGGTGATCACCGACATGAAAGACGCCGCCAACGGCCTGCGCTGGTGCGTGGCGGAAATGGAGCGTCGCTACAAGCTGATGGCTCACCTCGGCGTGCGCAATCTCGCCGGTTACAACCGCAAGCTCGGCGATGCCGTCAAGGAAGGCAAGCCCATACTCGACCCGCTGTGGAAACCGGACCCGATTCTGGCCCTGACTGATGAAGAGCAGGAGCCGCCGGCCCTGGAAAGCCTGCCCTCGATTGTCGTGGTCATCGATGAATTTGCCGACATGATGATGATCGTCGGCAAAAAGGTGGAGGAGTTGATCGCACGCATCGCGCAGAAGGCCCGGGCAGCCGGGATCCACCTGATCCTCGCCACCCAGCGGCCCTCGGTGGATGTCATTACCGGCCTGATCAAGGCCAACATTCCCACCCGGATCGCCTTCCAGGTGTCTTCCAAGATCGACTCCCGCACCATCCTCGACCAGGGCGGCGCCGAACAGCTGCTGGGGCACGGCGATATGCTTTATCTGCCCCCGGGTTCCGGTCTGCCGACCCGGGTCCACGGGGCCTTCTGTTCGGACGAGGAGGTGCACCGTGTGGTGGCAGACTGGAAGCGCCGCGGGGAGCCCAAGTATATCGACGGCCTGCTCGACGAAGGCAGCATGACACCGGTCACCGCCGGGGAACTTCAGGCCAGCAATGGTGACGAAGATCCCGAGAGCGACAATCTCTACGATGAGGCGGTGCACTACGTCACCCAAAGCCGGCGCGCCTCCATTTCTTCGGTGCAGCGCAAGTTGCGCATCGGCTATAACCGCGCGGCGCGGCTGATTGAAGCCATGGAGCAAGCCGGGGTGGTGAGCGAGATGAGCAGCAGCGGCCAGCGCGAGGTGCTGGCGCCGTCCCCGCCCGAGTAAGTGACGCCACCTTTCGCCATCCTCCCAGCCACAGGAAAACTACCGTGCCCCGAGACCTGACCCGATTCAACCGCGCCTGCCTGCTGTCGCTGATCCTCGCCGGGCTTGTGCTTGTTGCACCCGCACTGCGGGCCGAGGCCGTAGATGAATTGCTGCAGTCACTGCAGGGCATAGAACGCCTGCAGGGCGAGTTCCGCCAGCGTCAGTACGCACTTGATGGCACGGTCACGGCGGAGTCCGAAGGCAGGTTCCGCCTGCTGCGGCCCGGCTATTTCGCCTGGGAAATCACCAGCCCCGACAGCCAGCTGATTATCGCCAATCCCCGCTACCTCTGGCACCATGACCGCGACCTGGAAACCGTGACCCGCCGTCCGGTTACGGGTAGTGAGGCGATGACGCCGCTGCAGGTACTGGGCGGTGATGGCGAGGCCCTCCGTCGCGACTATGCCGTCAGCCGCGATGGTGAGGGCCGGTTTGTATTGCGCCCGCACAACCCGAATGCCGGCTTCCTGCAGCTGACACTGGGCCTGGAGGGCGCGGTGATCAACGGCATGGAGGTATTGGATAACCTGAACCAGCAGGTGGTGATCGAGTTCAGTGCACTGGACGCGACCACCTCGCTGGCGCCGCTGGACTTTGACTTCAGCCCGCCGCCGGACGCGGATCTTCTCTACCACGACGAGTAAGCGTGAGCACTGACCTGTTCAGCGACGCGGCAGAGCCGGGCTACCAGCCCCTGGCGGCGCGCTTGCGCCCGGCCACCCTGGGTGAGTTTGCCGGCCAGGGTCATCTGCTGGAGCCGGGTAAACCCCTGCGTCAGGCGATTGAGCGACAGCAACTGCACTCCATGATTTTCTGGGGGCCGCCCGGTGTCGGCAAAACAACGCTGGCGCGGATCGTGGCTGCGGGTGCCAATGCGCAATTCCTGCAGCTGTCAGCGGTACTGTCCGGCGTCAAGGAAATTCGCGAGGCGATCGCCCAGGCCAGGCAATTCCGGGCGGCGGGGCGCAACACCGTGCTGTTTGTCGACGAAGTGCACCGTTTCAACAAGTCGCAGCAGGACGCGTTCCTGCCCCATGTGGAAGATGGCACGGTGATTTTTGTCGGCGCCACCACGGAAAACCCTTCCTTCGAATTGAACAACGCGTTGCTGTCCCGCTCCAGGGTCTACAAACTTCGTTCGCTGGAAGAGGAAGACCTGCTGGCGGTGCTGAAGCGCGGGCTGGCGGCGCTGGAGCCCGCCGTGAGCGCCAGCGCGGCATGTCTGCGCCAGGTTGCCCAGCAGGCCGACGGCGATGCCCGGCGCGCCCTGAACCTGCTGGAGCTGGCGGCGGACCTGGCGGAGGAGGGCAGCGCCGGGCGCGAGATCACTGCGGCTACCCTGGCGGAGGTCCTGCAGGCCTCCCTGCGCCGCTTCGACAAGGGCGGCGACCTTTTCTACGACCAGATCAGCGCCCTGCACAAGGCGGTGCGGGGGTCCTCCCCGGATGCCGCGCTGTACTGGCTGTGCCGCATGCTCGACGGCGGCTGCGATCCGCTGTACCTGGCCCGCCGGGTGGTGCGCATGGCCAGTGAGGATATCGGCAACGCCGACCCGCGCGCCCTGGGCCTGTGCCTGGACGCCTGGCAGGTGCAGGAACGCCTGGGCAGTCCCGAGGGAGAACTGGCCCTTGCCCAGGCGGTGGTCTACCTTGCCTGCGCCCCCAAGAGCAACGCTGTCTACAGCGCGTTCAACGCGGCCATGGCGGAGGTCGGCGCCCAGGGCAGCGAGGAAGTGCCACTGCACCTGCGCAACGCACCCACTGCCCTGATGAAAGCGGAGGGCCACGGCGACGATTACCGCTATGCCCACGACGAGGAGGGTGGCTACGCGGCCGGAGAGAACTACTTTCCCGAGGCACTGCAGGACCGTCGCTACTACGCCCCGGTCGATCGCGGACTGGAACAGAAGATCCGCGCCAAGCTGGATTACCTGCGGCAACTGGACCGGGACAGCCCGCGCCGCCGGTACTCCTGAAACCACCCGCGCTCGCTTTCGTGGGCGCCGCGATGCCGCCCGGCAGCTGCCTTTCGCTGACAAAATCAGTACAATGCGCCCCTCCCGAGCTGCGGCCAAGGCGACCCTATGAAGTATCTTCTGTTCATTGCCCTGGGGGGCGCCTCCGGTTCGGTGTCGCGCTACCTGCTGGCGCAGTGGACCCATGCCCATTGGCAGGGCAGCTTGCCGCTGGG
>NZ_JAVKCQ010000190.1:0-1808 GCF_040222615.1 Haliea sp. | reverse complement strand
CCTGGTGGCCGCCGGCGCCCTGCTGGCAAGCCTGCTGTTTTCCGGAAGGTTACGGGCCCTGCTGCGGGTGCAGCTGAGCAAGCACTTTTTCAGCTACCGCTACGACTACCGGGAAGAGTGGCTCAAGTTCACCCGCGCCCTCGCCAGCCTCAACGAGGAGGTTGCGGAAGGCATCATCCGCATCATGGCCAGCCTGGCGAGCAGTCCGGCGGGGCTGTTGTGGGGGGCTGCGGAGGGCCAGCCCCAGCGGCTGTTGGCGCACTGGGACATGCCGGTCCCCGCCGGGGCCACCGGCGAGGGACTCGGCAGCCTGCCGGACTGGCTGCGGCGCACCGACTGGGTGATTGACCTGCGGGAATGGCAGCGCGCGCCCGACCTGTATGAAGGCCTGGAACTGCCGGACTGGCTGCGGCAGGACCCGACCCTGTGGCTGGTTATCCCGCTGGTGTTTCGGGATCGCCTGGAGGGGGTGCTGATGCTGCGCCAGTCCAATATCAAGGACAATATCAACTGGGAAGACCGGGACCTGCTGAAGACCGCCGGGCGCCAGGCCGCCAGCCACCTGGCCCAGCACCTGGCCAGCCAGGCGCTGGTGGAAGCGCGCCAGTTCGACGCCTTCAACCGGCTCTCGGCCTACGTGGTGCACGACCTCAAGAATATTCTGGCCCAGCAGTCGCTGATGGTCGCCAATGCCGCCAGACACCGCGACAATCCCGCTTTCATTGACGACATGATCGCCACGGTGGAGAACTCTGTGGCGCGCATGCAGCGGCTGATGGAGCAGATGCGCAGCGGCCTGCGCAGCGGCGCCGCCGACGACCTGGCGCTGGCGCCGCTATTGCAGCAGGTCGTCGCCAGCCGCAGCGGCGCGCGGCCGGTGCCGACGACGGACTTCGCCAGCGGCGAGCTGCGCGTGGAAGCCGATAGCGAACGCCTGGCGACCGTGTTCAACCACCTGATCCAGAATGCGCAGGAGGCGACGCCGCCGGAGGGCAAAGTCAGCGTAAGCCTGTGCAGCCAGGGTGACCAGGCCCTGGTGCGCATTGCCGATACGGGCCGCGGCATGGACCCGGATTTCATCCGCCAGCGCCTGTTCCGGCCCTTCGAGTCTACCAAGGGCCTGACCGGCATGGGCATAGGCGCTTTCGAGAGCCGCGAGTATATTCGCCAGCTCGGGGGTGATATCGACGTCGACAGCACACCCGGCACAGGCAGCGTGTTCCGGGTAACCTTGCCGCTGGCAAAGACGCCGGCCACGGACATTCCAATACCGACCCAACAACCGGATTGATCATGACCAAGACAAGCACCAGACACCTGCTGGTAGTGGAAGACGACAAGGGCCTGCAAAGCCAGATGCGCTGGGCTTTCGACGGCTACGAGGTGGCCATTGCCGGCGACCGGGCGGAAGCCATTGCCGCCCTGCGCCGGTTCGAAGCGGGGGTGGTGTTGCTGGACCTGGGGCTGCCGCCGGACCCCGGCGGCGTCACCGAGGGCCTGGCGACCCTGCGCGAGATCCTGAGCCTGGCGCCGGAAACCAAGGTCATCGTGGTGACCGGTGACAACGATCGCGCCAACGCGGTGAAGGCCATTGCCGGCGGCGCCTGGGACTTCCACCAGAAACCGGCGGACCCGGAACTGCTGGCGCTGCTGGTGGAGCGCGCCCACCAGGTGTACGAACTGGAGCGGGAGAACCGGCGCCTGCAGCGGGCGGATGAAGACATGCCCCTGCGCGATATCATCGCCATCAGCCCGCAGATGCTCAAGGTCTGCCGCACGGTGGAGAAGATTGCCCCCACCGACATTAC
>NZ_JAVKCQ010000189.1:0-12814 GCF_040222615.1 Haliea sp. | reverse complement strand
AGGGGATCGTAAACGCTCTCGCAGTCGCCTTCCTGAGAAGCGACGATATCCGAGGAATTGACCACCCAGATGCTGACGCCTTCACTGCGCCGGGTGTAGACGTCGCGTGCATATTCCAGCGCCTGAGCGGGATCTTCCGCGTGCAGGCTGCCGACGTGTTTGTGGTCCAGGCCGCGGCGTGAGCGGATAAAAACTTCGTACAGCTTCATGTGTTCTGACATGGTCCTGCCCCCTACGCCGCCCGGCGATCATTGCGTTGACGTTTCTTCGCCTCGTGGGCGGTGATCGCGTCGCGCACCCACTGACCCTCCTCGTGCGCCTTGACATGGTGCGCAAGACGCTGCCGGTTGCAGGGGCCGTCACCGCTGATCACACGGTCGAACTCTTCCCAGTCGATCTCGCCGAAATCGTAGTGCCCGCGCTGCTCGTTCCACTGCAAGTCGGGGTCGGGAATGGTCAGGCCGATGACCTCCGCCTGCTTGACCGTCTGGTCGACAAACTTCTGCCGCAGTTCATCGTTGCTCTGGCGCTTGATTTTCCATTTCATGGACTGCGCCGAGTGCGCTGACTCCGCATCGTGAGGGCCAAACATCATCAGCGAGGGCCACCAGAAGCGGTTCAGAGAATCCTGGGCCATGGCCTTCTGCTCTGCAGTGCCGCGGGCGAGGGTCATCATGATGTGGTAGCCCTGGCGCTGGTGGAAACTCTCCTCCTTGCAGATCCGCACCATGCCGCGGGCATAGGGACCGTAGGACGTGCGCTGCAGGGAGACCTGGTTGACGATTGCCGCGCCATCCACCAGCCAGCCAATGGCGCCGATATCGGCCCAGGTCAGGGCGGGATAGTTAAAGATGGAGGCGTACTTGGCGCGCCCTTCGTGGAGGGCCTGATTCATCTCCTCACGGCTGGCGCCCAGGGTTTCCGCTGCGCTGTACAGATAGAGACCGTGGCCGCCCTCGTCCTGGACCTTGGCCAGCAGGATGCACTTGCGGTGCAGGCTCGGCGCCCGGGTGATCCAGTTGCCCTCCGGCTGCATGCCGATGACTTCCGAGTGGGCATGCTGGGATATCTGCCGAATCAGGTTCTGCCGGTACTTTTCCGGCATCCAGTCCTTGGGTTCGATTTTCTCCTCGGCGTCTATGCGCGCCTGAAAGCGCTGTTCCAGTGCCGCCAGGTCCTGTTCATGATGCTCGTTCGTCATAACCACTCTCCTGTCAACTTGCCGTCAAACCCGTTCAATCACCAGCGCGATACCCTGCCCCACCCCGATACACATGGTGCACAGCGCATAGCGCCCGCCGCGGCGGTGCAGTTCATACATGGCGGTCGTCACCAGCCGCGCACCACTCATGCCCAGCGGGTGGCCGAGAGCAATGGCCCCGCCATTGGGATTGACGTGGGGGGCATCGTCCGCGATTCCCAGGCCGCGCAATACCGCCAGACCCTGGGCCGCAAAAGCCTCATTGAGTTCGATCACGTCCATCGCCGCGAGTTCGAGACCCGCCAGCCGCAGCACCTTGCGCGTGGCCTCGACCGGACCGTAACCCATGATGCGGGGTTGCAGGCCGCTGCTGGCCATGGCCACTACCCGGGCGCGCGGTTCCAGACCATGGCTGCGCGCCGCCTCCCCGGAGGCGATCAGCAGCCCACAGGCGCCGTCGTTGACCCCCGAGGCGTTGCCCGCAGTCACGCTACCGCCGTCGCGGAACGGCGTCGGCAGTTTTGCCAGGGCTTCCAGGGTAGTCTCGCGTGGATGCTCGTCCCGACTGACCTGCAGGGCCTCGCCCTTGCGCTGGGGAATAGCGACCGGGGTGATCTCGGCGTCGAAAACACCCGCCGCCTGGGCGGCCGCCGCCCGCTGCTGGCTGCGCAGGGCAAAGGCATCCTGTGCCGACCGCTCAATGCCGAACTGCTCGGCGACGTTTTCCGCAGTTTCCGGCATGGAGTCGATGCCATACTGCTGCTGCAGCAGGCGATTGACGAAGCGCCAGCCGATCGTGGTGTCGTACATCTGCACATCGCGACCGTAAGCAGAGCCCGCCTTGCCCATGACAAAGGGTGCGCGGGACATGGACTCGACACCGCCGGCAATGGCCAGCTGGGCCTCGCCGCACTTGATTGCCCGGGCGGCACTGCCGATGGCGTCCATACCGGAGCCGCAGAGCCGGTTTACGGTGACCCCGGGTACCGTCACCGGCAGACCGGACAGCAGGCTGCTCATCCGCGCCACGTTGCGATTGTCCTCGCCGGCCTGGTTGGCACAGCCGAACCAGACGTCGTCTACCTGCTCCCAGTCCACCCCCGGATTGCGCGCCATCAGGGCACGCAGGGGTATCGCCCCGAGGTCGTCGGTACGCACAGCCGCAAGGGCACCGCCGTAGCGGCCGATCGGGGTGCGCTGCGCGTCACAAATAAAGGCTTCCTGCATCAGTCATTCTCTCCAGCTGAAACGTCGACAAGGTGTCCACCAATACGGTGGGAGTTGCCCCGGAACAGGGCAATGGTCTGCTGCGCCTGATTGACCACAGTGACGTCGTAAACGCCACTGCGCCGCCCCTGCTGTACCTGGCTGGCCGCTGCTGTCAATTCATCGCCCAGCCGGGCGGGGGCCAGGAATTCAATGCGGGCACCCGCCGCAACGGTGTTGTGGTTTTCGCTATTGCAGGCGTAGGCAAAACAGCTGTCCGCCAGGGTGAAGATCAGGCCGCCGTGGCAGATGTCGTGACCATTGACCATGTCGGCGCGCACCTGCATGCACATGGTGGCGTTGCCGGGCGCGATATTGAGCAGGGTAATGCCCAGGGCGCGACAGGCGTGGTCGCCCCGCCACAGGGCATCACCGCAGGCCTCGGCCAGACTCGGCGTTTCGCTCATCACTCCCCCCGGTAACGCGGTGGCCGTTTTTCCAGGAAGGCTGCGACGCCCTCCCGGTAGTCGGCGGTCTTGCCCGCGGCGCGCATCAGCTGTTTTTCCAGTTCCAGCTGTTCATCCAGGCTATTGGCCGCCGAGGCGGCGAACGCCTGCTTGGTAAAGGCGAAACCCCGGGTGGGCTGGGTAGCCATGGTCTCCGCCAGCTCCAGAGCGGTGGCCTGCAGTTCGTCGTCCTCCACCACCTGCCAGATCATGCCCCAGGCCAGGGCCTGCTCCGCGGACACCTTCGGTCCGAGCATCGCCAGACCCTTCGCCCGGGCCATGCCGACCAGCCGCGGCAGGATCCAGGTACCGCCGGAATCCGGAATCAGGCCCAGCTTGGCGAAGGACTCGATAAAGCTGGCGGAGCGCGCCGCAATGACAATGTCACAGGCCAGGGCGATATTGGCGCCGGCCCCCGCCGCAACGCCGTTGACCGCGCAGATCACGGGTTTTTCCATGCCGGTCAGCAGGCGGATCAGCGGGTTGTAAAACTTTTCTACGGAATCGCCCAGATCCGGCGGCACGTCGCCTGCCGAGACCGCGCGGTCATTGAGATCCTGGCCGGCGCAGAAACCCCTGCCCGCGCCGGTCAGCAGCACCGCCCGCACCTGCGGGTCGTCGGCGGCGCGGGTCAGCACGTCCCGCACCTCGGCATGCATGGCGGCGGTAAAGCTGTTAAGCGCGGTGGGCCGGTTCAAGACCAGTCTCGCCACACCCTTGTCGATGGTGAACTCGATATTTTCCCAGGTCATGGGCAGCGCCCTCCTCAATCCTCGCGGCGTTCCACCAGAGTCAGGATATCGTAGATGGCAACCGGCTCATCGGCCTGGTTGGTCACCTCGATAGCCCACACCACGACCCCATTGGGCTTTTCCTCGCCCCGCCTCGCCTTCTTGATCTTCTTCTTCACCGTGAGCCGGGTACGAATGGTGTCGCCCGGCGCCACCGGTTCGATGAAGCGCAGGTTCTCCAGACCGTAGTTGGCAATCACCGGGCCGGGAGCCGGATGCACGAACATCCCCGCCGCCGCTGATATCACAAAGTAGCCGTGGGCGACACGCTTGCCAAAAAACGAGTCCCGGGCGGCGATTTCGTCAAAGTGGGCGTAGAAATGGTCGCCGCTGATACATCCAAAGTTGACGATATCCGCCTCCGTGACCGTGCGCCGGTGAGTCAGCAGGGACTCGCCCACCTGCAGGTCTTCGAAGTACTTTCTGAAGGGGTGCACATCATCCGAATACGACCGGGCGCCGGCGTGGTACTCCGCTGTAATCGCCATCAACGTGGTGGGCGACCCCTGGATGGCCGTGCGTTGCATATAATGCTTTACCGCGCGCAGGCCGCCCAGCTCCTCACCACCGCCGGCGCGCCCCGGACCGCCGTGCACCAGCTGAGCCAGCGGCGAACCGTGTCCGGTTGACTCCGCGGCGCAATCGCGATTGATGACCAGCATGCGGCCGTGCCAGGGGGCAGTGCCCAGGATGACCTGCCGCGCCTCGCTATCGTCGTGGGTAAACAGCGAGCCGACCAGACTGCCCTTACCGAGCCGGGCGATGGCGACAGCGTCGTCGATATCCCGGTAGGGAATCAGGGTGCTCACTGGACCGAAGGCCTCGACCTCGTGCACCAGCGTCTTGCCGTGCGGGTCGTCACAGCGCAACAGCGTGGGCGCGAAAAAGGCGCCACTGCTGTTGTCAGTGCCGGTAAGGGACAATGTTTCCGCGCCGCCGTAGACCAGTTCGCACTCGGTGGCCAGGCGCTCAACGCTGGCACGGACATCCCGGGCCTGGTCGCGACCCACCAGCGGCCCCATGCGCACACCGTCCGCACCGGGGTCGCCGATCGTGATCTTGTCCAGGCGTGCCTGCAGGGCCGCAGCCACTGCATCGAGCTGGGCGGCCGGCACAATAACCCGACGGATCGCGGTACACTTCTGCCCGGCCTTGACGGTCATTTCCCGCACGACTTCCTTGACGAACAGTTCGAATTCGGGGTCGTCCGCGGTAACGGATGCACCCAGGATGGCGCAGTTCAGCGAATCAGCCTCCATGGTAAAGGGCACCGAGTTGGCCACCAGGTTGGGATGGGTACGCAGCTTGCGCCCGGTCGTGGCCGAGCCGGTAAAGGTGACCACATCCTGCTCATCGAGGTGTTCAAGCAGGTCACCGGTAGAGCCGCAGACAAGCTGGATTGCACCTTCGGGGAAGAAACCACCGGCAATGATTTCACGCACCATGGCCTCGGTGAGATAGGCGGTGGGCGTCGCCGGTTTTACGATAACCGGTACACCGGCCGCGAGGCTGGGAGCAATTTTTTCCAGCATGCCCCAGCAGGGGAAATTGAACGCATTGATATGCACCGACACACCGGGCTTGGAGGTCAGTACATGGCGGCCGACAAAACTGCCACCCTTGGACAAGCGCTCCACATCCCCTTCAACCATGATCACATCGTTGGGCATTTCCCGGCTGACCAGGCTGGCGTAGGTAAACACCGTACCAATGCCGCCTTCGATATCCACCCAGCCGTCGGCGCGGGTCGCGCCGGTACGGGCGGAGAGGGTGTAGAAATCCTCCTTGCGCGCCATCAGCTGCTTGGCCATCGCCTTCAGTGCCCCGGCGCGCTCGTGGAAAGTCATGGCCCGCAGCGCGGGGCCGCCGATGTCGCGCCCGTGGCGCACCGCCGCGGCAAAGTCGACGCCTTCGCTGCTGACCTCACAGACCGCTTCGCCGGTAACCGCATCGTGCACCGTAACACCACTGCCGGTTCCTTCCTGCCACTGGCCGCTGACATAACTGTGCAACTTCATGATGCGCTTCTCCTGTATTATGTGCCGCTGGAATTACCACTGCCTGACCACCAAGCCAGACCGGGATTTATGATACACAATGATTACCTTGTGTAAAGCTTTATGTAATACTTCAAGGCTACCATCAGGCGCCCCGGATCTTGACTTCTACAAGGAGAAAACATGAGCAACAAGCCCGTACACTATGCGCTGGACGACACCCTGGGGATCATCCGCATCGACAACCCGCCGGTGAACGCACTGTCGCACCCCGTGCGCGAAGGTATTCTCCGGGCGCTGGAGCAGGCGCGCACTGACAACAGCGAATTACTGCTGCTGCTCTGCGCCGGCAGAACCTTTGTCGCCGGCGCCGACATCACGGAATTTGGCAAACCACCCCTGGCCCCGAGCCTCCCGGATGTCATCGCCGCGCTGGAGGGTTTTGCCAAGCCGGTGGCGGTGGCCCTGCACGGCACCGCCCTCGGTGGCGGCCTGGAACTGGCGATGGCCTGCCACTACCGCGCAGCCCTGCCCGACGCCCGGCTGGGATTGCCCGAGGTCAAGCTGGGCCTGCTGCCCGGTGCCGGCGGGACCCAGCGCCTGCCGCGCCTGGTCGGCCCGGAGCTGGCGCTGGAAATGATCACCGGCGGGACGCCGATTCGCGCGCAGCAGGCCCTGGCAGCGGGCCTCGTTGACCACCTGCTGGAGGGAGAACTGGAATCCGCCGCAGTGCGCTGGGCGCGAACCCTGCTGGCGCAGGCTGTGCCGGTACGCCCGACCGGCGAGCGCCGGGTGCCGCCACCGGCGGCAGCCGACTTCCTGGCCCGTCACCGCCAGCAAACCGCGCGCAAGTACCGCGGCCAGCCGGCGCCCGGCTACATCGCCGAACTGGTGGAGCTGGCCCTCAGCGCCAGCCTGGAGGACGGCCTGGCGCGCGAGCGGGAATGCTTCCTTGCCTGCAAGGCATCGCCCCAGTCGGCCGCCCTGCGCCACGTGTTCTTCGCCGAGCGCGCCACCGGCAAACTCCCCGACATCCCCGCCGACACTCCCTTGCGCCCGGTCCGCAGCGCAGCGGTAATCGGTGCCGGCACCATGGGTGGCGGCATCGCCATGTGCTTTGCCAGCGCCGGCATTCCGGTCACACTGGTGGAGACCAGCCAGGACTACCTGGACAATGGCCTGGAGAAAATTCGCCAGAATTACGCCAACTCGGTAAAGCGCGGTCGCTTTACTGCCGAGGCAGTGGCAGGCTGGCTGGACAATATCCGGGGGACGCTGGACTACGGCGATATCGCCGACGTGGACCTGGTGATCGAGGCGGTATTCGAGAACATGGCGGTGAAGCAGGAAGTCTTTGGCAAGCTTGACGCCCACTGCAAGCCGGGCTGCATCCTGGCCACCAATACGTCCTATCTCGATGTAAACGCCATCGCCGGCGCCACCGGACGGCCCGCGGACGTTATCGGCGCGCACTTTTTCAGCCCTGCCAATGTGATGAAGCTGCTGGAAGTGGTGCGGGCGGAAAAAACCGCCGACGATGTGGTGCAGACCTTCATGAAACTGGCCCGCACCATCGGCAAGATACCGGTTGCCGTCGGCGTCTGCCACGGTTTTGTCGGCAACCGGATGTTGCAGGCCTACGGGCGCCAGGCACAGCTGCTGCTGCTCGAGGGAGCGACGCCGACCCAGGTCGACCAGGCAATGGAAAACTGGGGCATGGCGATGGGTCCGCTCGCGGTCGGCGACCTGGCCGGACTCGACATAGGCTACCGTTCGCGCCGCGACCAGGGTATCGAATCGCGCTCGGTGCTGGAGTCCGCGCTGGCGGACACCCTGGTAGAGATGGAGCGCCTGGGGCAAAAGTCCGGCGCCGGCTACTATCGCTACGACCCCACTACCAGGGCGCGCCAGGCGGACCCGGAAGTCGAGCAGTTGCTGCGGGAGACAGCGGCGCAGTGGCAGGTGCCGCAGCGGGAGATCGAGGACGACGAGATCGTCGACCGGCTGATTCTCGCCCTGGTCAACGAGGGAGCGGCCATTCTCCAGGAGGGCATCGCGGCCCGCCCCAGCGATGTGGACATCGTCTACATCAACGGTTACGGCTTTCCCAGCTGGCGCGGTGGGCCGATGTTCTATGCCGACAGCCTGGGCGTGGATGCTGTCGTTACCCGACTGCGGGAGCTGCGCGAGCTTACCGGGGACGAGTGCTGGGAACCGGCTCCACTGCTGCGCAAGCTGGCGGCCGAGGGCAACGGCCTGGAGTCGCTCAACGGCCGGGGCTGACCCCGGCCAATGGCCTCAGTGGCGCTTGTCGAACACGCGCCTGGCCTTGCCCTCGGAACGGGGTATGACGCCGGGGGCGTGCGGCTTCACCGCGGTGGATATGCCGATCATCGACTTGATCCGGTGCTGCAAAGCCTGGGCGGCGCGCTGCATCTCGCTGGCTGACGCGGGGCTGGCCATTTCCACATGCACCTCCATCGCATCGAGGTGCCCCTCTTTGCTGACCTCGATAAAATAGTGCGGTGCCAGGCCCTCCACGGCGAGGAGCTGCTCCTCAATCTGGGACGGGAATACATTGACCCCGCGGATAATCAGCATGTCGTCACTGCGCCCGGTGATCTTGGCCATGCGGCGCATGCTGCGTGCGGACCCCGGCAGCAACATGGTGAGATCGCGGGTCCGGTAGCGGATGACCGGCATCGCCTCCTTGGTCAGGCTGGTAAAGACCAGCTCCCCCTCCTCGCCGTCTGGCAGGACCTCGCCGGTCTCGGGATCGATGATCTCCGGGTAGAAATGATCCTCCCAGATGGTCGGGCCGTCCTTGCTCTCGACGCACTCCTGGGCGACACCGGGCCCCATCACTTCGGACAGACCGTAAATGTCGACCGCGTCGAGGTCCAGCCGCTGCTCCATCTCCCGGCGCATGGCATCGGTCCAGGGCTCGGCACCAAATATACCCACGCGCAGTGACAGTTTGCGCGTATCCACCTGCTGGCGATCCAGTTCATCGGCGATGTTCATCATGTAGCTGGGCGTAACCATGATGATATCCGGGTCGAAATCGCGAATCAGCTGCACCTGCTTTTCGGTCTGGCCACCGGACATCGGTATCACCGTGCAACCAAGGCGCTCGGCGCCGTAATGGGCTCCCAGGCCGCCGGTGAACAGGCCGTAACCGTAGGAGACATGGACTTTGTCCGCTGCGCGGCCCCCGGCAGCACGAATTGAGCGGGCCACAACGTCCGCCCAGATATCGATATCCCCCTGGGTATATCCCACCACTGTTGGCTTGCCGGTAGTACCGCTGGAGGCGTGAACCCGGACCACCCTGTCCATGGGTACCGCGAACATGCCGAACGGGTAGTTGTCGCGCAGGTCGCTCTTGGTGGTGAAGGGGAACTTGGCGAGATCTTCGAGGGTCTGCAAATCGTCGGGGTGAACGCCCTGCTGATCGAATTTCGCCCGGTACACGGGAGAGTTTTTGTAGGCGTGACCGAGGGACTGGCGCAGGCGCTGCAGCTGCAGTGTGCGCAGCTCGTCCAGGCTCGCCGTTTCAATTGCATGCAGCGGTTCGAGACAGGGGGTTTTGCTCATGGCAGCTCCGTGATGGCGGACAACAGATTTATTGTGCCGGTAAATATAATACACGTTTGTTTTGCGTATCAATATTTATGTATCATTTCTTCCGGGGCGGCGCCGCTGGGTAATCCGAGCGCGGCGCTGTATCATGCCGCCTTCGACTGCCGGACATGAGCGGCAACACTACGACAGAAGCCGAGAGGTAAACCCGTGGCACACCCGCCGGTCGTCAGGCGCCTGCTGGAAGATTTCAGGGACCGCAAACCGATGCGCAGCACCTCGCTGATCATCACGCTGTTTGGCGATACCGTATCCCAGCACGGGCACACCCTGTGGCTGGGCAGCCTGGTGCATGCGCTGGCTCCTCTCGGCGTGAATGAGCGGCTGGTCCGGACATCCGTGTTTCGCCTGGTCAAGGAGGGCTGGCTGGAGGCCGACCGGGTTGGCCGCCGCAGCTACTACCGCTTCACCGCCCATGGCAACGCCGAATACGAGCGCGCCGCCCGACGCATCTATGCCACCGAGGACACGACCTGGGAGGGGCACTGGCAGATCCTCATCCCTCTTGCCATCGCCGACAGTGACCGCGACAATTTTCGCCGCAGCCTGAACTGGCAGGGTTTCCGCGCGATCGCGCCGGGCACTTTTGCCAAGCCCGGCAGCCCGGGCCGGGCCCTGCAGGAAACGCTGGAGGAATTTGACGCCAGCGACAAGGTCATGCTGTTCGACGCCACCAGTTCCACGCTGGGTTCGGCCAGGCGGCTGCGCAAGCTGGTGCACGAGTGCTGGCAACTCGACGCCACGGCGGCGGCCTACCGCAGCTTCCTCGACAATTTCCGGCCGCTGCAGCGCTGGGCCGTGCGGCAACAGCAGCTGGACCCGGAGGTCGCATTCATCGTGCGTACCCTGCTGATTCACGATTTTCGCCGGGCCCTGCTCCACGACACTCCGCTGCCGGAAGAGCTGTTGCCGCCGGGCTGGCCGGGAGCCGAAGCCCTGACCCTCACCGGCAACCTGTACCAACTGCTCGGCCCTGCTTCCACCGAGTACGTAACAGGCCGTCTTGAGGGCGGGAACGGCGCCCTGCCGCCCGCCAGCGCCAGCTTCGCGGCGCGCTTTCCCACTGTCCGGCGCGGCTGAGCTCAACCCTCCGGCGCATTCCAGAGGGGCGCCAGCAGTCGTCGCTTGCCATCCTCGCTCAGCCTGATACCGGGCTCGTCCAGGTCCTTGCGGTCCCACAGCTCGCAGGTCACCTGCTTGTGCTTCTGGTCCAGCCCCTCGCAGTAGTTGCTGTAGCGGCAGACGATGACCTCGGCACCGTGACCGGTCCTGACCTTTTCAAACCAGTCGGGATCAGCCAGGGCCTGGCGTGCCAGGCCGACGATATCGGCCTGGCCGCGCTGCAGAATGTCCTCCGCTGCCCGGTAACCAAAAATACCCCCCGCGACGACCAGCGGCGTCTCCAGACCCGCCGCGCGAAGCTGCTGGCGAATGCTTTCTACCGGACCGATGTTGCGCCCGAACGGTCCCTGCTGATCGGAGATATACCCCGGCATGCACTCGTAACCGCTCTTGCCGGTATAGGGATAGGCGGCCCATCCGACCTTGGGCTGCTTCGCATCGTCGAACTTGCCGCCCCGGGACAGGGACAGGAAGTCCATGCCCGCTGCGGCAAACCGACTGGCAAAATACCCGGCATCCGCCAGACCACTGCCACCGCCGATAATCTCGTCGCTGAGGAAACGGCAGCCCACCGCAAAATCGGGGCCCGTCGCCTCTCTCACAGCCTCGTAAACTTCCAGTGGCAGGCGAACGCGCTGCTCCCTGCTGCCGCCGTAGCCATCATTGCGGGTATTGGTCGCAGAGAGGAACGACGCCATGGTGTAGGCGTGGGCATAGTGCAGCTCAACGCCGTCGAAGCCCGCTTGCCGGGCCCTCGCCGCGGCCCGTGCAAACAGGCCTGGCAGGGTGGCCGGGAGTTCGGCGATGGCCGGCACCTGGGTATCGGTTACCCGCTCCCGGTAGCCGTACTGCATGTCCTCCCACTCCTTGGCGCTGAGCACCGCTTGCAGGGCCTCGGGGTCAAGGCTGCGCAGACGTTCCCGCACGCTGGCCTCCGGCGCGTCCTCAAGGTCGAGCGCACGGCGGTGGTCGGGCGTGAGCTGCAGAAAACGGTCGAGGAATTTGTCCGGCTGAGGACGCCGCCGGATAGTCAGAAAGTCAATCAGCTGAATCAGCAGCCGGGTCTTGCCGCCGCTGGCCTTGCGCACGGTTTCCGCCAGCCGGGCCAGCCCCGGGATGTAGCGATCGTCACCGATGCGCAGCAGAGGACCGCTGGGAACATCGCGGATACCGGTAGCCTCGACAACGATGACGCCGGGCTTGCCCCGGGCAAAACGCTCATACCATTGCAGGACATCCTCGGTGACTTCCCCCTCCTCATTGGAACGCCAGGGCACCATCGCCGGCACCCAGGTGCGCTGCTCCAGGGCCAGCGGTCCGACCTGCAGGGGCGAGAACAACAGACTGTCCGCAGCCTCGGTCCGGTCAGGCCAATCGTCCTCGACGGCGGTGTACTTGATTCTCTCGGGGGGCTTCCACATTGGCAGGGCTCCAATTCGCAACAGCAAACATTTTAGATATAAAATGTTTGCTGTGCAAGACGCCGCGGGTGGACGCTATTGCACGCCCTGCTTGACCCGGTCCAGCAGCAGCATAAGCTGGTCTACCTCAGCGGCGTCGAGGTGGCCCAGCAGGCCGATCACCCACTGTTCGTGGCGTTGCGCCATGCTGGCAAAGGCCCTGCGCCCCTTCGGGGTGAGTTTGACCATGAAGGTGCGACGGTTGTCGGGGAGCGGACTGCGGTCCACCAGGCCCTCGCCCACCAGCTGTGCCGCGATACCCGAGACATTGCCGCCGGACACCATGAGCCGGCGGGACAACTCTCCCATGGTCAGCCCCCGGGGCACCCGCTCCAGCTGCGCCAGGAAATCGAAGCGCGGCAGCGTGGTATCGAATTCCTCGCGCAGGGCGCCGCGCAAGCGTGATTCAATGAGGCTGGAGCAGGTCAGCAGTCGCAGCCAGAGCTTGATCGAATGGTGATCGTCTTCATGCAGGCGAGTTTCATGGTTCAGCCGCTGGGTACTGGACGATTTATTTGTCACGGAGTGGTCCATATATTTTAAACATAAAATGTTTGCACTATAATGCGGATTCCTTTTAAGCTTAAACTATTGTTGTCAACCTGGCGAGCAGCCGCTCCGCCCTGACCGTAAGTTGGAGAGTCTTATGAAGATAGTTTGTCTCGGCGGTGGCCCTGCTGGTCTGTACCTCGCTATCTGCATGAAGTTGCAGAACCCGTCCCACGATGTCCAGTTGTATGAGCGCAACCGGCCGGATGACACCTTTGGCTGGGGCGTCGTATTCTCAGACCAGACGGTCGACAACCTGACCCAGGCAGACCCGGTCAGCGCCCGGCGTATCATCGATGAGTTCATCCACTGGGACATGATCGACAGCTATATCAAGGGC
>NZ_JAVKCQ010000188.1:0-18827 GCF_040222615.1 Haliea sp. | reverse complement strand
CGGTTTTGTCGCCAAATGCCTGACCCCCGACATGAGTCGCGACCAGGTACAGGAAGAGGGTATTGCCTGCTACCGGATTTTTGTCCGCGGCCTGCTCGACATCACCGACAATCGCAGCGAGAGCGGCATCGTGCGGCCACCGCTGGTGGTGGCCAAGGACGACGAGGACCCCTACCTGGTGGTGGCGGCAGACAAGGGCACCGCGACTTTCTCTGATATCGCCAACGCCCTGTCCCGCGAATATGATTTCTGGCTCGGCGATGCCTTCGCTTCCGGCGGCAGTGCCGGCTACGACCACAAGAAGATGGCGATTACCGCGCGCGGTGCCTGGGTTTCAGTCCAGCGTCATTTCCGCGAGATGGGCACCGATGTCCAGACCACGGACTTCACCGTGGTGGGCGTTGGTGACATGGCCGGGGATGTATTTGGCAACGGTATGCTGCTGTCGCCGCATATCTGCCTGCTGGCGGCCTTTAACCACCAGCACATTTTCGTCGATCCGCAGCCGGATGCAGGCCGCAGCTTTGCCGAGCGCAAGCGCCTGTTCGAGCTGCCGCGGTCCAGCTGGGCGGACTACGACCGCAGCCTGATATCCGCCGGCGGCGGGGTTTTCGAGCGCGCGGCCAAGTCCATCTCCATTTCCCCGCAGATGCGGGAGCGCTTTGATATCCACAGCGATCACCTGACGCCCAACGAACTGGTGTCCCACCTGCTGCGGGCGCGGACAGACCTGCTCTGGAACGGCGGCATCGGCACTTACGTCAAGGCCAGCAACGAGTCCCATACCGATGTGGGCGACAAGTCCAACGATGCCGTGCGGGTAAATGCCGCCGAATTGCGCTGCCGGGTGATCGGCGAGGGCGGCAACCTGGGCATGACCCAGCTGGCCCGGGTGGAATACAGTCTCAAGGGCGGCCGCTCCAACACCGACTTCATCGACAATGCCGGCGGCGTGGACTGTTCCGACCACGAGGTAAATATCAAGATCCTGCTGAACGCCATCGTCCATCGCGGCGATCTCACCGGCAAACAGCGCGACAGCTTGCTGGAGGAAATGACCGACAGCGTGGCCCGGCTGGTGTTGCAGAACAACTATCGCCAGACCCAGGCCATCAGCCTGGCGGAATTGGAGGCCACTGAGCGCAATGGCGAATACCGGCGCCTGATCAGCAACCTGGAGTCCGCGGGCAAGCTGAACCGCCAGCTGGAGTTCATTCCCACCGACCAGGAGCTGGCGGACCGCCGGGTGCAGGGCCACGGCCTGACCCGGCCCGAGCTGGCGGTGCTGGTGTCGTACAGCAAGGCCATTCTCAAGGAGGAGCTCATCGCCTCCGATCTCGGTATTGATCCGCACCTGGCGGCGGCAGTCACCACGGCCTTCCCGGCCCGCCTGCTGGAGCGGTATCCGGAGGACGTGGCGGAACACCGCCTGCGGCGGGAGATCATGTGCACCCAGGTCGCCAACGATATCGTCAACCGGGTGGGATTCAACTTCATTCCCCGGATGCGCAGGGCCACCGGGGCTTCGGTGGCTGACGTCGCCCGGGCCTATACCTCGATAATGAAGGTTTACCGGGTGGACGAGCTCTGGCAGCAGGTGGAAGCACTCGACCACCAGGTCGATGCGGTGGTGCAGCAGGAAATGATGCACTGCCTGATCCGCCTGGTGCGGCGCGCCAGCCGCTGGCTGCTGCGCAACCGGCGCCATGAGCTGGCGCCGACGCGCACCATTGCCGAATTCAGCGAAGGCGTTGCCCAGCTCAGCGAGGCCCTGCCGCGGATGTTGCGCGGCAGGGCCGTGGAGCGGTACCAGGCACTGTCCGAGCGCTGGCAGGAGGCCGGGGTCGAGGTGGGGCTGGCCGCGGCGGTGGCCTTTGCCCTGCACGGGTCCACTGCGCTGGGCATTATTCACGCTTCCCGGGAGACTGAGGCGCCACTGCTGCAGGTTGCGGAACTCTACTTCGAGCTGGGTGAGCGGCTTGAGCTGGACTGGTTCAGTGGCCAGGTCCTGGCCAGCAAGGTGGACAACGAGTGGCAGGCGCTGGCGAGGGATACTTACCTGGAAGACCTGGAGTGGCAGCAGCGGACCCTGGCGGTGGGCGCACTGCGCTATCTCGACGGTACTGGCACCCTGGCCGCCTGCCTGGAGGCCTGGGAAGAGCAGCAGTCAGTGCTGCTGTCCCGCTGGCAGGACATGTTGACCGAGTTGCATACCACGGATTCCCCGGATTTTGCGATGTTTGCGGTGGCGGTCCGGGAACTGCTGGACCTCGCACAGAGCAGTCTGCGGACATGAAAACGGGCGCCAGCGGCGCCCGTTATTCCAGTCAGCTGCGTTCGGGAGGGAGGACTCAGGAAACCCTCATTTTGTGGACCCCTGACACTCCGGTCAGGCCATCCCATTGATCTACACGACCTTCCCGCCAGCCGGAAACCCACTGCTGGCGCTGCTCCTCCTGGGCATGGGGGCAGAAATCGATACTGCGACCGGAAACACCGGCCCGATAACCGCGGTCAAACGCCCTGGAACTGGCGTCGCGTTTCTGTCTTCTCATAGATACAGCCTCCGTTCATGAGTTGGCGTCGAGAGACGCAACTCCATGTAACCAGACTGTTCGCTCCCGGGCCACTATCTATTTGGAACAAAATCCCGGGTGCTTATAACCAAAACCGGGGATCCAGTGTGTGAGGTGGCGGAATCACTGGCTTCTGGGGTTGCGGGCCGGATCCAGCAGTTCGATCCAGTGCAGCACCGGAACCGTGGCTCCAGCGAGATGCAGCTGGCAGCCGATATTCGCGGTAGCGATGAGGGCCGGTGTGTCCACCGTCAGGGCGGCCTGCTTGCGCCGTCGCAGGCGCTCGCTCAGCGCCGGCTGCAGCAGGGAATAGGTGCCTGCGGATCCGCAGCAGATATGGCTCTCTTCGGTCCGGGCCAGGGTAAATCCGGCGCGCCCCAGCAGGCCTGGCAGCAGGTCCGGCTGGCGCAGGGCGTGCTGCAGGGAACAGGGGGTGTGAATGGCGACCTTGCCGCAGCCGGTTTCCGGGGCGAGTACACTCAGGTCCTCTTCCAGCAACACCTCCCCCAGTTCCCGGGCCAGGGCGGACACTCTGGCCGCGCGCGGTGCGTACCGCGGGTCGTCCGCCAGCAGCCGGCCGTAATCCGCCAGCATGGCGCCACAGCCCGAGGCTGTGCTGACAATGGCCTCTGCCCCCGCTTCAATCGCCGGCCACCAGGCATCAATATTCCGCCGCATGTTGTCGCGGGCAGCTTCAGACCCGCCCAGGTGCTGCTGTACCGCTCCGCAGCAGCCGGCTCGTGGCGCCGCCTGCAGCGTGATGCCGAGGGCGGCACAGACCCGGCGTGCGGCATCGTTGGTGTTGGGGGTTGCAGCGGCCTGAACGCAGCCCTCCAGCACCAGCATAGTGCGCTTGCCGCTCCAGCCAGCTACGGGTAGACGTTGTTGCCGCAGCGGGATCTGCCGGCGCAGGGCGCCGGGAAGCAGCGGGCGCAGGGTTTGCCCAACGCGCAGCAAATAACGGAACAGTGTCGGCCGGCTGATAACTGCGCGGAGCACCCGCCGCACGGCCGCCTGCATTCGGGGCCTGGGCGCGGCGCCCTCGGCCAGATGCTGCCCGATATCGGCGAGCTGCGCGTACTGGACCCCGGAGGGACAGGTGGTCTCGCAGCTGCGGCAAGTGAGGCAGCGGTCCAGGTGGTTGCTGGTGGTCGCCGAGGCTGAGCCGGTTTCCAGCAGCTGGCGGATCAGGTAGATGCGCCCCCGTGGGCTGTCCCGTTCATCCCGGGTTTCGAGGTAGGTGGGGCAGGTTTCCAGGCAGAAGCCGCAATGGACACAGGCGCTGAGCAATTGCTTCGCGCGCCGGGCGTCGGCGTTGTTTCGGTAATGCGGGTGCAGATCGGTGTGCATAGTAGTCCCTAGAGCCAGCTGTAGAGGCGGCCCGGGTTGAGGATCCGCTCGGGATCGAAGGCCATCTTGAGACGTTGGTGCAATGCCTGCAGGGGCGCTGCCAGCGGTTGCGCGGTGTCTGCGGCACTGTCAGCGGCGGGCCACCAGAGGGCGGCGTGGCCGCCTTGCTCGCTGGCATGGCGCCAGGCGTCAAAGCCCTCTGCCGGGAACCAGCGCAGCGCGCCGGCCCAGTCGATGAGCAGGGGTGCGATACCCGGTGGCAGCGGGGCATTGCCTGCAACGGACACCCGCCACAGTGGCGCGGCCGCAGCCTGGGCTCCGGCGGCGAACTCGCGCAGGGCCTGCCAGGGGGCAGCGGCCGGCGCCACGCTGGCGCCACCCCAGCGGCGCGCAGTGGCCTCGACCGCGGCGGCGGCCCCGGCCAGGCGCAGGAACAGTTGCCCCTCCAGCCAGCAGGCGCCGGTGAGTGGCGCCGGTTCGCGCGCGCAGAGACTCATCTGCTGCAGGGCGCGCTCCGCATCGAGTTCCAGTGCCAGCGTATGCGTGGCTTCCGGTTGCGGCATGACCTTGAGGCTGACCTCGGTGATGACGCCCAGGCTGCCCAGCGCGCCGGCCTGCAGTCTGGACACGTCATAACCCGCCACATTCTTCATCACTCTGCCGCCAAAGTTCAGGCACTCCCCGCGGCCATTGATCAGTTGCACGCCCAGTACCGCATCCCGCACGGCGCCATTCCAGGGCCGCGCCGGGCCCGAGCAATTGGTCGCGAGGGTGCCGCCGAGGGTCGCCCGGCCACCGCAGGCGGGGGGCTCAAAGGCCAGCGCCTGGCCTTCCTCTGCGAGGATCCCGGTCAGCTCGCTGATCGCGGTGCCGGCCCGGGCTACCAGCACCAGCTCCCCGGGCTCGTAAGCCACGACTCCCCGGTGTGACGCGACATCGAGCGTGTCCGCCGAGCAGGGCCGCCCCTGCCACAGCCGTTTGCTGTCGCCGCCGCGAATGCTCAGCGCAGCACCGGTCTCCCGGGCGCTGCGGACCCTTTCGCACAGTACTTCGACCAGGTCAGTCATGGCCATACTCTCGGGGCGGCAGGGCGCGGTATTCCTGGCAGCGCTTGAGAATGGGGATCCCCTTGCCGGGATTCAGGGTCAGCGCGGGATCAAACGCGGCCTTGATATCCTCCAGCTGGTGCAGCTCGGCGGTGCTGAACTGGCTGGGCATCTGCCGCAGCTTTTCCAGGCCAACGCCGTGTTCACCGGTAATGCAGCCGCCAACCTGTACGCTGAGCTCGAGAATATCGGCCCCGAGGGCCTCGGCTTTGTGGATCTGCTCAGTGCTGGCGGCATCGAACAGGATCAGCGGGTGCAGGTTGCCGTCACCGGCGTGGAACACGTTGGCGACCGCGAGGCCGTAGCCCGTCGCAAGACGGCTGATCTCTTCCAGGACATGGGCCACCTGGCCGCGGGGAATGGTGCCATCCATGCAGTAGTAGTCCGGCGCCAGCCGCCCTACCGCGGGGAAGGCGGACTTGCGGCCGGCCCACAGCAGGGCGCGCTCTCTGTCGTCGGCAGACACGCGCAGTGAGCTTGCTCCCTGCCGCTGCAGCAGATCCTGCACCCTGACGATCTGCTCCGCGACTTCCTCGCGCGTGCCGTCCAGCTCACAGAGCAGCAGGGCCGCGGCATCCCTGGGATAGCCGGCACCGGCAAAGTCCTCGGCGGCGCGGATCGCAAGCTGGTCCATCATCTCCAGGCCGGCGGGGACGATGCCGGCGCTGATGATCGCGCCCACCGCGTCTCCCGCGGCACGCACGCTGGCGAAGCCCGCCATGATCACCCGGGCCAGTGGCGGCTGCGGCAGCAGCTTTACCGTGATCTCCACGACGATGCCCAGCAGCCCCTCGGAACCGGTCAGTAACGCCAGCAGGTCCAGGCCGGGACCGTCAAAACCTGTCCCGCCCAGGGTCACCTGCTCGCCCTCGACCGTCAGCATGGTAAGTGCCAGCAGGTTGTGCGTGGTCAGCCCGTACTTCAGGCAGTGCACCCCGCCGGAGTTTTCCGCGACGTTGCCGCCGATAGTGCAGGCGATCTGGGAGGACGGGTCGGGCGCATAGTAGAGCCCGTGCGCTGCAGCGGCCCGGGTTATGGCGAGATTGGCTACCCCGGGCTGGACCCGGGCGCTGCGTGTTTCCGGGTCGATGGCCAGAATGCGGTCCAGTTTGCTGAGTACCAGCAGGACCCCCTCCGGGTGCGGCATGGCCCCGGCGCAGAGTCCGGTGCCGGCGCCGCGTGCGACCACCGGTACCGCCAGTCGGTGGCACACGCGGAGTACGGCCTGCACCTCGCTCACGGTGGTCGGCAGCACAGTGGCCAGGGGCAACTGCCGGTACAGGGTCAGTGCATCACACTCGTAGGGGCGCTGCGATTCCGTATCGGTAATCAGCTCCAGCTCCGGCGCTGCCGCGCGCAGCTCACTCAGCAGGCGCTGCCGGTCCACCGCAAACAGCGGCGCTGTGGTGTCTGGCTGTGACCCGTGCATGCTGCGTGCTATCCTCGCCCGGCAAAGCTGAATCATAACCCATTCGCCAGCGGAGCAGGCTCATGGCGCGTACTTTCAGGGAGCAGGACGGTGCCTCCACGATGGACCCCTCGCCGCTGCGGCGCTGGATAACCTCGAGGATACTCAACCGTGTTCTCGATCCCGCGCGCCAGCGGGAACTCGAAGAGACGTCGGAACGGGAACGGCTGGACCGCGGCGAGCGTCATGTGGTGGAGTATTTTCACCAGCTCGACGACCCCTACAGCCTGTTGGCCGCGCAGTGTATCGGCCCACTGCTGGCCCGCTATGAAATCGATGTGCGCTGGCACCTGGTGCCCGGTCCCAGCGGCGCCAACTCCCCGGAACCACAGCTGCTGGCCGCGCTGGCGCGGGCCGATGCCGAGGCGGTGGCGCCGGGCTACGGGCTGGCCTGCCCGCCGCTGGTGGCGCCGGAGAGCAGCCTGTTGCAGCGCGCACAGCGCATTTTCACCGCGACCCCGGAGCGGGGGCGGGTGGAGGCGGCGGAAGCCCTCAGCAGCGCGGTACTCACCGGTAATGCAGCGGCTCTGGACGAGCTGGCGAAGCGGCATGGCGAGGCTACGGATGCAGATGCGGACGCCCTGCTGCAGGCTGGCGCAGCGCGGCGCAGGGCTTTGCATCATTACTCCGGCGCCATGTTTCACTACGGGGGAATCTGGTACTGGGGGGTGGACCGCCTGTACCACCTGGAGCGGCGTCTGCAGGCGCTCAACGCCTTGCGACGCCCGCTGGCCGCCTGTCTCTTTCCCCGTCCGCCGCTGCGCACGGGCCCCCTCAGGGACAGCGCTACCCTGACCCTGGAGTTCTATGCTTCCCTGCGCAGCCCGTATACCGCATTGATCTTTGACACCGCGGTGGCCTGGGCGAGGGAGGTTGGGGTCAAGCTGGAGCTGCGCCCGGTCCTGCCGATGGTTATGCGCGGCGTGGCCGCTACCCGCGACAAGGGCCTGTATATCTTCAGCGACGCGGCGCGTGAGGCCAGCGCCCTGGGTGTGCCGCTGGGGCGATTCTACGATCCCATCGGGGAGCCGGTACGGCGCTGCTACTCACTGCTGCCGGTGGCGGATGCCGCCGGCAAGCGGGTCGAGCTGATGAGCAGTTTTCTGCGTGCGGCTTTTTTCGAAGGCCGCAGTGCCGCTCGCTCCCGCGTGCTGCGCAAGATTGCGGAGCGCGCCGGACTATCCTGGAGCGCGGCATCCCGGCAACTCGGCCAACCGGGTTGGGAGGATATGCTCGAGGCCAACCGGCAGGCCATGTACGCCTTTAACTGCTGGGGCGTACCGGCATTTCGGCTGCTGGATGAGCGCGGTAGTCCCCTCGTGGCCACCTGGGGTCAGGACCGGCTGTGGCTGGTCGCCGAGGTGCTGCAGCGCACCCTGGCGGCGCGCAATCAGTCCGTGTCGGAAGAGGAGCTGCCGCCGGCGTTTCCGTTTTCGAGGTAGCGCTGTCGCTTGCGCGGCTTCATCCGCTCCAGATCCACCAGCACGAAACCATCGACGCAATGCCCGAAGTTGCTGTCCACGTTGAAGGCGGTGATGGCGATGCCGGACGGCTCCGCCACCTGGGCGTAGTGCTTCAGCAGCGTGGGTACCCGCAGTCCGCGCTCGGCCAGGGTATCCTGCAGAATCCTGAAGTCCGCTTCCGCATCGCGGTCCTTGGATACTTCGGAATGCAAGGTCCGCTGGCCCGCAGCTGGGACAAATGGAGTTCGTGGCTTCAGGTCCAGCGCCATATGTGCATAGTGGCAAGCGTAGTGGTCAACCAGCAGGCCGATGGCTTCCTCTCCGTACAGCCGGCTGATGGAGACGGGGCCGAACAGGTAGCGATAGGACGGGTAGCGACGCAGGAACGCGCCAATTCCCAGCCACAGGTAGTCCAGGCTCTGGCGGGTCTGGTAGCGCGGCTGGACAAAGCTGCGTCCCAATTCCAGACCCTGCTGTAGATAGGGTGCCATCCCGGGCCCGAAGGCAAACAGTGTGTGGGTATACAGTGCTGTCATGCCGCCCCGGGCGACCAGGGCACGCGCATCGCCCAGTCGATAGGCACCTGCGATTTCCAGTTCCTGCGGGTCCCAGAGCACCAGCTGCAGGTAGTCGCGATCGAAACGGTCAATATCGCGCGGTAACCCCGAGCCCTCGCCAACGGCGCGGAACGCCAGTTCGCGCAGGCGCCCGATCTCGCGCATGACGCAGGGCGCCTCGGCCATGCGACACAGCTGTATCCGTTTGCCATCCGGGGTGGCCCCCAGGGATTCGCTGGCGTTGATTTCCTGTCGCAGCAGCAGCCGGTTTTCCGGCGCGGCCACGGTCTCGATGCTCTGGAATATGGGGCGCCGGTCGCGGGCTATGCGATAGACGTGTTTGCGAAACAGCTGTGCCAGCTGCGCCGGCGGTAGCTGCATCGCGCTGTAATGCTCCCAGGGCACCGGTTGGCCGACCCTGGCATCCACGGTATTGTGGCTCTGCCTGAACATCTCCCGCACCAGCCAGAGTGTGGACAATGGTTTGGCCAGGAACGAGATGCTGTAAAAGAACAGCGAGTTGCGCCCGGCGACATACACCGGCAGTATCGGTGCGCGGGTCGCTGCTGCGATACGCACGAAGCCCGACTGCCAGGCGCCGTCCTTCACGCCCTTTACCCCGAAGCGGGACACTTCTCCTGCGGGGAAGATAATCAGCGCACCTTCCTGCTCAAGATGATCATGAATCCGTCGGAGATTTTGCCGCGGTGTACTGCCGCCCATATTGGTGACTGGTAACAGCACTGCTTGCAATGGACTGACCGCGGTGAGCAGGTCATTGGCAACGACTTTGACATCGGGTCGGACCTTGTGCACGAGGTTGAGCAGCGCCAGACCATCGAGGGACCCAATGGGATGATTGGCCGCGATCACCACGCGACCGCTCGCCGGAATCCGGCAGCGTTCGTTGTCGCGGATACGCAGAGTGAAGTCGAAGTAGCGCAGGGCTTCCTCCACAAAATCGAAGCCCTGGAGGTGTGGGTAGTCCTGTCCGAACTGACGAAATCGCGTCTGGTAGAACAGATAGCCCAGGAAGCGGGCCAGTACGGTACCAATGCGCCGATGCTGCCGGAACAGGGCAGGGTAGCGGGTTTCCAGGACCTGGTGGATGTCTATCATGGCCGGGCTACTCCGGTGCGGGTGTCTAGTTCAGCAGCCCGATGGCCTCTTCGTATTCACGCCAGGCATAGCCCTGGACGGACGGTTGATGCTGAGCGCGGGTGTCAACCACGGAAATCCTGCCGCCGCTGTTAAGAAACGCCTCTACCTGGCGATCTATTTCCTGCCTTGCCCGTTCCTTCTGGTTGAGATCGTGCGAGTGTGTATCGTGTTGCATGGCACTGCTCCTGGTTGAGGAATTACAGGCAGCATCCTGCGGCGCTGATATTGCAGCCAAGCGACAGTGTCGTGAAGATTTCTTGACCGTCGGGTACCTGCAGGCGCCCGTCGCGAACGGGTAGTGGTGCAATAAAAACGTCACATACCGAACACATTTCTGTCATCAACGAACCTTAAGCTTCTCCCCAATGTGAGCGGCGGCTGCAGTGAATCAGGACTGCGCCCGGGCATCAATCAACCCGACCATTGGGACCCCCGAATGAAACCACTGTTTTCTCGCTTGAGCGCCACCGCAGTTCTGCTCTGTTCGACCCTGTCAGTGCAGGCAGCGGACGAACTGGTAGTCCAGGTGACCAGGAATGGCGCCCTGTCTCCCGGCCTGACCATCGTCCTCGACGGAGTGAACAGCAAACCGGTCGACGCCAGCGGCGCTGTCTACTTTGATCTGACCCCCGGCGCGCACAGCATCCAGGTGCTTGATGGCGAGCAGACCTTGCACAGCTTTCGGTTCAACGTTGCGGAGGGGCAGCTCGCTGACGTCTTCATTCGTCTGGAGGAGGGGCAATCCCCGGTTGCCACGGTGGAATCCTACTTTACCTCCGAGACCGCCGCACAGCTGGCAAGGGCCGTGACCGGCTCGGTCCGGGGCCTGGTCAGTTCCGCGGGCCAGCCGGTATCTGGCGCGACTGTGGAGCTCAGCGGCCCCGTGTCCCGTTCCGCGGTCACCGGTGCCGATGGCCGCTACGCACTGGAAGCGCCGCGCGGCGTCTATACCTTGACCATCACCCACCCCGAGCTCGGCAGCCAGAGCCTTGCGGATTACCGGGTGATCGCCAACGCGCAAAAGAGCTCCGACTTCAGCCTGCGCCGCCCACAGCAGCGCAACCTGGGTATCAGTGTGCCCCAGATCGAGGAAGTGACGGTCATCGCCAGCATGCCCGTGGGCGACCTGCAGGAAAGCGAGCGCTATTCGACCAACGTGGTCAACACACTGGATGTCGAGCAGCTGGCGCGCTTTGGCGATACGGATGTGGCGGCGTCCGTGATCCGTGTGCCCAGTGTGACGGTGCAGGACGGGCAGTTTGTCTTCATTCGCGGGCTCGGCGATCGCTATGTAAGCAGCACCCTCAACAATGCCACCCTGCCCAGCACCAACCCGACCAAGCGCAGTGTGCCCCTGGACCTGTTTCCGAGCAGCATGGTCGAGCAGCTGGACATTCGCAAAAGCTTTCTCGCCTCCATGCCGGGTGAGAGCACTGGCGGCAACCTGCAGATCAATACCCGCACCTTCCCCAATGAGAGAACGGGCAAGCTCAGCTTCCAGCTGGGCGCTGTCGACGGCATCACGGGCAGGGACGCCCTGGTCGATCCGGCCAGTGGGGATTTCGATGTTGTCGGCTGGGATGACGGTGCGCGCCAGCGCCCGGCTATCGCCTACGCTGTCGCGGAGACGCTCAAGTATTCCGGGTTCCTGGGCTCGGCAGTGCAGCGTGAGCTGGGCAAGCTGGGCGCCAATGCCATCACCGGCAATTTCCAGTACGACACCGAAACCGCAACCCCGGACCTGTCCCTGGGGCTCAGCTACGGCGACGTGTTCGACCTCGATCTCTTCGGTGGCGCGGAACTCGGCTACTTCCTCGCCGGCAATTACAAGAACGAGCGCGGGATACGCAAGGACGGTGTGCGCAGGACCTATGGCGGGGTCAATGCATCGCGGGTTCTCGACGACTTCACCTTCGAGCAGTTCGACAATGACGTCGACGCCAGCGGCCTGCTGTCCATTGGCCTGAATGTCGGCCAGAGCAGCTACACCTCCAACACCATCGCCTCCCGCGTTACCAGCGAATCGGTCCGGCTGGAAAACGGTTTCGACGGCGACGAGCTGAATCCGTCAATCAACTGGTCTATTGAGTGGGAGGAGCGCCAGTTCCTGTCGCAACAGCTGGCCGGGGAGCATATTCTCGGTGCCGACGAGGCCTGGACCCTGGACTGGCAGGCGACAGCAAGCCGCGCCGAGCGTTACGCCCCCGATCGCCGTGAGGTGCGCTTTGACCAGCAGGGTAGTGACGGCATCTACAACCTGCAGGTGCCCGAGCTGACCCGGCGCTATGACGACCTGGTAGACGACAACCTGGATGCATCACTCGATCTGGAGTACCTGTTTTCCAACGGTAATCTGGAATCAAAACTGGAGCTCGGGGTTAACGGTATCACCCGGGAGCGGGATTCCGATTCGGAGACCTACGGTTTTGGCGGCGGCATCCTGGCCATAGACGACAGCGCGCCCAATCTCCTGGTCTCCGACGTGGTGAACCAGGACACGATTACCGGCGATGCGAGCACCGGCTTTACCTTCCAGGACAAGACCCTGCCCAGCGACAGCTACGAGGCGGAGCTGGACCTGAACAGCGTGTACCTGTCCTACGACGCGCTGTGGAACCTGAAATACCAGCTCGTCGTCGGCGTGCGCTACGAAGAGTTTGAGCAGATTACCGACACCTTTGGCCTTTCCGGTGAGCAGGGCCCAGTGCAGTCGGTACTGGAGGAAAACTCGGTACTGCCATCGCTGAGCCTCAACTGGTTTATCACTGATGATCAGCAGTTGCGCTTTGGCCTGTCGAAGACAGTAGCGCGGCCCGACTTCAAGGAAACCTCTAACGCGACCTTCTACGACAAGGAGTTCAACTTCCGGGTAAGGGGTAATCCCGCCCTCGGGGTGTCGGATGTCACCAACTACGATCTGCGTTGGGAAAAGTACTGGTCGGATCGGGAGTCCATCAGCGTGGCCCTGTTCTACAAGGATATGGAAGATCCGATCGAACGTGTGGTCCAGCCAGCTTCGGGTACGGCGGGCAACTCGCGGACTTTCCAGAATGCGGAATCCGCGGAAATCCTCGGTATTGAAATAGACGGGCGCAAGGACTTTGCCCTGGACGACGCCTTTACCCGCAGTTTCTTTGTCGCCGGCAATGCCAGTTACATCGACTCCGAAGTGACACTGCTGAACGCCAGCACGCGGGAACTGCAGGGCGCGCCTGAATATACCTTCAACATGATTTTTGGCTATGACGACGTTGCCCGGGGCCACGAACTGACCCTTCTGCTCAACCAGAGCGGCGACACGATTGTCGACGTCGGCGTATCGGGCCAGCCGGATATCATTCAGGAGCCGCGTATGGATGTGAACATCGTGTATCGCTACTCCCTGTCGGACAGTTTTACCTTCCGCGCCAAGCTGGAAAACATACTTGATGCAGAGGTGGAGTTCACCCAGGGCGGCAATGTGTTCCAGAGGTATAAACGTGGCCTGGAAGTGAAAGCAGGATTCGATTGGCAGTTCTGATCGGAAGCTCGCCGTGGGGCAGCAGGAAATTCAACTTACCGAAAAAACCCAGGAGTAGTTATGAAACTGAAGAAATTGGCTATCGCAACGGCGGTGCTCAGCTCTCTCGGCAGCCTCTACGGATGTTCCGAGGGCGACAAAGCCACGATCAATATTGACGCACCGACCACCGTGACCAACCCGCCGGCAACCGGCGGCGATACGGGCACGACATCCTCCTGTCCGGACTGGTCCTCCGCCCGTCCCAAGGACGCCGATGGCAACGATGTCTGCCAGCTGCCGGCGACCATCCTGGTCGACCGCACGCTCACCAGCGACAAGGTCTGGTACATGGAGTCCCGGGTCACCGTCGGCAATGGCAACCAGGAAATGTCGATTGACGAAGGGATCCTCGCCAACGGCGATGCGGTGATAGACGCCACGCTCAGCATCCAGCCCGGTACCCAGATCAAGGGCCAGACCGGCAGCTTTGCCAACCTGATCATCACCCGCGGCGCGAAAATCATGGCAGAGGGTACCGCGGATGCGCCGATTGTCTTCAGCTCCGACAGCGCCGGTTTTGACGGTGTAGGGGAGTGGGGCGGCCTGATCCTGCACGGTTACGCACCCCACAACGAGTGCTTGACCGCCGACCAGGGCGCGGTCGCGTGCAACATTGACTCAGAGGGTGAATCCGGGTTTGGTGGCGGTTATTCGCCGGACGATAGCAGCGGCGTGTTGCGCTACGTCGTAGTGGCCGAGGGCGGTTTCGAGTTTGCGACCGGCAATGAAATCAACGGGATATCCCTGATTGGCGTCGGCGCCGGCACCGAGATGGAGTACATCCAGATCCACAACAACGCCGACGACGGTATCGAATATTACGGCGGCACGGTCAACACCCGTTATCTGGTGCTCACCGGCAACCAGGACGATTCCATAGACTGGGACGAGGGCTGGCAGGGCAATGTCCAGTACCTGCTCGCCGTCCAGGGCCCGGAGGCCAGTGGCAACCTTATCGAGGCCGACACAGAGGGTACCCTTGATTTCCTCTCCATCCCCACCATTGCCAACGCCACGTTCATCGGCGGCGGTTCCAATGCAACGGCGGCGGTGTTCAAGGCCACGTCCGGCGGTTTCGTCCACCACTCCGTGTTCACCTACGATGATGCCTTTGCCGGTGAGACCACCTGTGTGGATGCATCGCGGGCGGCCCAGGTGGGTACCGAGCTGGTATACACCAACGTGATCGCGGATTGCGATGTCAGCGGCGACTCTGTGCTGCTGCCGGCCCTGGTGACGGATGTGCAACTGGATGCGAACTACGCCTCGCAGGCGCCGGAGTCCTCTTCGGTTGGGGTTCTCGATATCGAGAACATCAACGCAACCTACGCGACAAGCGTGGCCGACCCTGCGTTCTTCGATGCTACAGACTACGCCGGCGCCGTGGACCCGAACGCCAGCAGCCTCTGGTTTGAAGGCTGGACCGTTACAGGTTCGCTGTAGGCTCGCCTTCTCGCCACCGTATTACCCCGCTTGAACGCCGGCCCTGCGCCGGCGTTTTTTTGCTTTCACGGCAGGCGAGTTCCCAGCTGCCCACTGCCGTCAATCCGCGGCAGGTCCAGCATGGTAAGAACGCCGGCTTGCGCCGAGCACACTGCCGGAATGGCGTTGACCAGCCAGCAGGCCGCCGAGGCGTTGCCGCCACCGCCGGCGCCGATCTCGTACTCATCTTCGGCGTGCAGGCTCAGGGTGACGGTGGGATTGCCGCGGATGATGACCTGGTGGCAGCCCTGGCCCTCTGGCGGGTAGGGCCAGTCCGGGGCACAGGTATCGTCAATGCGGGTGATATGCTCCAGCACAAAGCGGGCCTCGCCTGGGGTCACGCCGCACACTTCGAACCTGAATGCCCCTTGCGTGCCAGTCTCGAACAGGCCCATGGTGGGAATGCGAATATCCCGTTGCAGTGCTTGCCGCTCGACGTTGATCTCAAGCCCGGTGACGGGACAGCCGAGGGCCTCGCCCACCAGTCTCACCATGGGCCCCCACACCATTTCGATTGCGAAATCGTGGAGCATCAGGGGGAGGGTGTCCATGGAGCCGCCGAAGCCGATGACATCGCGCACCACCCGGGGCTGGTCATAGAGCGCATAGTTGAAAATTTCCCGGCTGCGAATCTCGGTGATGGCGGAGCTGGTGCCACTGACCAGCGCTGGCAGCATGTCCATGGCCCAGCCCGGATCGATTCCGGATACGAACAGGGAACTGCTGCCCCGTTCGCAGGCCGCCTGCACCGGGGCAAGCAGGTCCGGAAGAGTCGTTTCTGGATGCAGAAACAGGTAGAGCCCACTGGCGACTACATTGCACCCCGCTTTGAGGCTGGCGATCAGGTCAGCCATGGCCGCTTCGGGGCGCGTATCGGCCGTTGCGGCGTAGACCACCGCATCGGCGCCCGCAGCCAGTAGCGAGCGCCAGTCATCAGTGGCGGCGAGGCCTATGGGCGACAGCCCCGCCAGCACGCCGACATCGACCCCGACCTTGTCCGGGTTGGCGACGATTACACCAGTCAGTTCGAGCTCCCGGTGGGTGAGAATTGCCCGGATGGCGGGGCGCCCGACGTTGCCGGTGCCCCAGACAATGACCCGCAGGCTCATAGGCCTCTGCTCCCTGAGATTTCATATTGTTGTCATGCAAGTGTCACAGAGGCGCTCTATTATTCGCCTCCATCGACACCCTGATTCAGGATTGCTGAGAGTACCATGCGTTTACTTGTGACTGCACTGCTGCTGATTACCTCGATCCAGGTCCAGGCGCTCGCTCTGGGGCCGGATGACTTTGCCGCCGCCAAGCGTCTCAGCTGCGTGCTGGCCCAGGATTCACTCGGTTACCTGAGTGAAGACGATTACGCCGCGCTGACCGACGAGGTGCTGGAAGAATACGATGCCGCGGACGGCGATGTCATCTACGCCAAGGCGCTGGGCTATTTCGACGGGCTGATGTTCGGGATTCCCGAGCAGGACGCCGCCGGCATCCAGTCCCGCCTGCGCAGCTTTGTCGACAGTCAGGCATGCACCCGGGTAACGGGCGTAAGCTTTACCCTCTAATTGCCCGCCCGGTGATCTTTCGCCGGCAACGCTGCGTAGGTAAAGTGCACCCACCGTAGCTGCGAGCCCTGCCCATGCTTAAACCCGCCATCCTCTACCTGTTTCTGGCCCTGGTGGTCAGTGTCATCGGCTGCACTCCCGTTACTGTGCAGGATTACGCGGACAATCGCCCAGTGCTGGTCCCGGAGGAGTTCTTCCAGGGGCAGATGACCGCCCACGGCGTGATCAAGGACCGCGGGGGCAAGGTGGTACGCTACTTCAACGCGGATATCAAAGCATACTGGGAGGACGGGGTCGGCACACTGGAAGAGGATTTTATCTTCGATGACGGAGAGCCGCAGCGGCGGGTGTGGACGCTGACCCCGCAGGGAGCGGGACGCTACACCGGTACCGCCGGAGATGTGGTAGGAGAAGGGGAGATTACCGTCGCCGGCAACAGCATGTTTCTAGACTACGTACTGCGCATTCCCTACAACGATAGCACCCTGGACCTGCGCATTGATGATCGCATGTATCTGGTGAATCCCACCATGCTGGTCAACGAGTCCACGATGAAAAAGTTTGGTATCCGGGTGGGCGAAATCCTGCTGGTGATCGAGAAACGCGGCGACCAATAGCATCGCGATGGTGGTGTTGACGATCAGGGGCCTTGGCTTCGCCGGCCTGTCGCCATTCGTGCTCTTTGCGCTGGGTGTCTGGCTTTTGCATGATTACCCCCGCGCGTTGTCCCAGCAGGGTTTTGTCGTTTATTCACTCGCCATCCTCTGTTTCCTCGCCGGCAGTCTGTGGGGCAGCGCCATGCACCGGCAGGGCGCCGACAAACTGCTCAGGCTGGTGGTCAGCAATGGCGTTGTCATTTTTGCTGCGTTCAGTGTTCTGACCGCCCAGGCGCTCGTTGCCGCGGCCCTGCTGGCCCTGGGCTATCTGGCGACACTCTGGTACGAGAGGAGTAGTGGCAGTTGCAGCGGCTGGTACGCCTCACTGCGGCTGCAACTTACCCTGCTTGTGGTCGCGCTGCACATTGCTTACATTGCGGGACTCATTGCCCGCGGCACGGCCTGAACCGGGCGCAAAACCCACAACAACAAGGAAGCAAACCATGCGCGCAATATCGGTACCCAGGCCCGGCGGCCTGGACAGGCTGGCACAGGTCGAAGTCGAACCCCGCGCCCCGGGACACGGCGAGATCCAGGTCCAGGTCAGGGCCAGCTCGCTGAACTTTCACGATTATCTGGTGGTGACCGGGTTACTACCCACCGACGACGGTCGGATTCCCATGTCCGACGGCGCCGGTGTGGTGACCGCGGTGGGCGAGGGGGTCGCGGACTTCGCGGTTGGAGACCAGGTGCTCAGCTGCTTCTTTCCCAACTGGCTGGACGGCCGACCCCGGCACGGGAAAATCCTGGGTGTACCAGGGGATAACGTTGACGGCTTCGCTGCGGAGACGGTGACCATGCCGGCCCAGGGCTTTACCCGTATGCCTGCAGGCATGGATTTTGCCGCGGCCGCGACCCTGACCTGCGCGGGCCTTACCGCCTGGCGCGCGCTGGCCGTGGAGACGCATCTCCGACCCGGCGACTGGGTGCTGGTACAGGGCAGCGGCGGGGTTTCCCTGTTCGCCCTGCAGTTCGCGCGGCAGATGGGCTGCCGGGTCATTGCCACGTCATCCTCCGACGCCAAGCTGGAGCGCATGGCTGCCCTGGGCGCAGAGCACCTGATCAACTACCGCGAGACGCCCGCCTGGGGCAAACGGGTACTGGAACTTACCGCCGGCCGCGGCGCGGACCTGGTGGTTGAGGTCGGCGGTTCCGGTACCGTGGCCCAATCCGTGCGCGCCGTTGCCTTCGATGGCTGCATCAGCATGATCGGCGTGCTTACCGGGCTGTCTGGCGAAGTCCCCACGGCCGAACTGTTCCAGAAGAATGCGCGCATCAGCGGGATCACCGTCGGCAGCCGCGCCCAGCAGCTGGACATGATTGCCGCGGTCGAGGCCGGCGGCATCCAGCCGGTGATCGACAGCCGCTATCCCCTGGAACAGCTCGCCGACGCCTTCCGCCACCAGGAATCTCAGCAGCATTTCGGCAAGATCTGCGTCGATATCGGCGGCTGATACTAGCCCTGCAGGCTCCTTCCAGGTGCCATCGGCGGGGGATGGCTGCTATACTCCCGCCCGCAGTGCCCCCGTAGCTCAGTTGAATAGAGCGACCCCCTCCTAAGGGGTAGGTCGCAGGTTTGAGTCCTGCCGGGGGCACCAAATAACCATATAAATCAATGACTTAAATAATTTTAATTTTTACACCTACATAAATACCTACATAGAAATTCACTTGCCTGAACTCCGCACCAGTCAATAATCGCGAGCCAGGGGACTTGATCCAGCAGACCCTGGGTCTGGTTCCATGGTGTTAAATGCCACTCCAACCGTGATAACTTAACCGCAGTAATTTGGTTACAGTGTAACCACAAACCCCGACGAACGATGACGGGGTTTCCCCTTGCGTTGGCCGCAACCCTGTGCAGTATTGGCCCAGAGATTACCCGAG
>NZ_JAVKCQ010000187.1:0-16662 GCF_040222615.1 Haliea sp. | reverse complement strand
CACAGTGTGATCGCTTTCATGTCGGGTACCCAGCTGACTTTGGCCACCATGATACCCATAAAAAAGGCCGCCGTGCTTGCGCAGGGCGGCCTTTCCGGACTGCTGTCCCCTACTGGCTGTTATCCACCATGAAATCCACCGCGGCCATGACCTCTTCGTCAGAGCAGCTCATGCAGCCACCTTTGGCGATCATGCCGGTGCCGGGCACGCCCTTGACCCCGCTTTCATGCAGGACATCCATGCCCTTGGCGATGCGGTCGGCCCAGGCCACGAGGTCGCCCATGACCGGTGCGCCGCCGGCGCCCGTCATGTGGCAGGCCATGCAGGCAGCGTTGTACACCTCTTCACCGGAGCGGGCAACCGCTGCGGCGCCGCCCGCGGCTGCCACGGCGCAGCTCGAGTCTCCGTGCAGGCAGACCTCGCCAACTGGCTTGATGCGCGCCTCGATGTCGGCTCGCTGCTTGTCTGTCAGGTCTATCGCTCCCGCCGCCATGGCGACCAGAAGTGCCCCTACGGTCAATACGATTCGGCTTTTCACAACGCTATCCTCAACAAGTTGGCCGCGCATTATAGCCAGTTCTGGTCCGGGGGAAAACTCGCCCTTATCGGCGCTGGCCGAGGCCGGGGATTTACCCTTACCATAAGGCCTTTGCTACCCTCCACCCTGGAGCAACACCATGAAACTATATACCTACGATCCAGCCCCCAATCCCCGCCGCCTGCAGCTGTTCCTGGACTACAAGGGGATCGAGGTCGAGACCGTGCAGATAGACATGATGAAACAGGAGCAGTTCGGCGAGGTCTTCCGCAAGCTCAACCCGATGTGCACGGTACCGGCCCTGGTCCTGGACGATGGCACGGTCCTGACCGAAGTGATCGGCGCCTGCATCTACCTGGAGGGCATCCACCCGGAGAAACCCCTGCTGGGCACTACCCCGCTGGAGAAGGCCCAGGTGATCAGCTGGAATCACCGCCTGTTCAACAGCCTGTTCCACGCCATTGCCGAGGTGTTTCGCAACGGTAACCCGGCCTTTGCCGGCCGCGCCCTGCCCGGCCCCATGGGCGTGGAGCAGATCCCCGCCCTGGTGGAGCGCGGACGACAGCGGATGGAGGGCGCCTGGCGCATGGTGGACCGGGCCCTGGCGAAGAGCCCCTTTATCGCCGGCGAACACTTCACCATGGCCGACATAGACCTGCTGGTCTGCGTCGACTTCGCGGGCTGGATAAAGGCCTCGGTGCCGGAGGAGTGCAGCCACGTGCACGCCTGGCTTCCGCGGGCGCGGGCAGCCCTGGCCGGGGAGTGATTCAGAAGTAAAAGGCGACCTGGGCGAACAGAGCCGGGCCGCGGGCAAGATCCACCCCTTCCGCGACCCGGAGGCCGCCGTATTCGGTGCCGGCGGGTCCCAGCGGCAGGTTCAGTGCCCCCAGCAGCTGCCAGTCCTGGCGCAGGTCCCAGCGCAGGGCCAGCTGGGCCAGGGCCGAGTGGTCTCCCAGGTTGACGAACAAGGCGGGGGTCAGCTGCAGCAGCGGCGTCATTTCCACCAGCAGGGACCCGGCCAGGTAGTGGCGGCCAACCGCGAACAGCTCCCCCCGCTGCAGGCGTGCGAGCAGGGCTTCCTCCCCGGCCAGATCATCCACCCCGTACGCCGCCTGGCCCAGGCCGTGCCCGTTGAAGAAGTACTCCAGCACGCCGCTCATGTTGCGGCCACCCCGGGTCCAGGACCAGGCCGCATTGACCACCGCGCTGCCCACCCAGCCGTCCGCTGTATCCGCGTACAGCAGGTCGCCGCGCAGCACCGCGTCTCCCAGGTTGGTACTGGCACCAGCGGCCAGCAGCAGCTCATCGAAGTGCTGCGCCAACATCAGGTCGTACTCGCGCTCGGTGCCGAAGCCGTGATACCTCAGCGCGGTAGAACTCACCGCACTGTTCACCCGCCCCTGCTGGTCCCGGCGCTGCACCTGCACCAGTTGCCAGTCGCTGCCCGAGGGCAGCAGGTACTGGCCGTAGAGCATGTCATCGCCGGTCTTGTATTCCGTGTCTATGGCGGTGGGATCAAAGGGGTTGAACACATCCACGGGATTGAACAGCAGGCCGTTACCCCAGCTCACCGCCTGCCGCCCCAGCCGCAGCACCACACGCTCGCTGCTGTACCCTACATGCAGTCGATCCAGTCTCTGCAAAGTAAGTGAGTCTTCACTGCTATCAATCTCGCTGGTGAGATCCCACCAGCGGCGGTCGTCATCCGGGAGCAGCGACTGGCCGGCGCCAAACCCCGGCGGCAGCGCGGGTGCCCCGCGGTGACGCGTCAGCATCTGATAGTCCGCGGCAGCTTCCCAGCCCCCGGCGCGCTGCTGCCAGCGCAGCCGCAGTTCGGCCCCGCGGTCGAGGTCACTGCTGCCCAGGGCATCCCGCCACAGACTGCCTTCGGGATAACGCGTGGCGGTGGTCTGGAGCTTGGCATGGCCGCCGGCAAAGCCCGGAATTTCGGCCCGGGCACAGAGCGCCGGCAGCAGGGCTAACAACAACAGGGCCGCCTTCCGCGCGGCGGCCGTCCGCGGACGACGCGACAGGGCAAACATCAGCGGCTCAGCTCGCGCCGCCCGGGGATGGCCGCCCCGCGGCCTGCTGGGCGATATCTTCGATGATGCGTCCGTCCTCCATGCGGATCAGGCGCCGGGCATAGGCCATCACCCGTGGGTCGTGGGTGGCAAGTACGAAGGTGACCCCGCGGTCCCGGTTCAGGGTCTGGAACAGGTCCATCAGCTGGGTGGCGCTGTGACTGTCCAGGTTGGCGGTGGGCTCGTCGGCCAGCACCAGCCGCGGCTCGCTGGCAATCGCCCGGGCCACCGCCACCCGCTGCTGCTGGCCGCCGGACATCTCCCCGGGGCGCCGGTTTTCCAGCCCGGCCAGGCCCACCTCCGCCAGCATCGCCGCGGCCCGCTGGTGGCGGGCAGCGACGGGGACCCCCTGTACCTGCATCACGAACTCCACGTTTTCCCGCGCCGACAGCACCGGGATCAGGTTGTAGGCCTGGAACACGAAACCGATCTCGCGCAGGCGCAAGTCCGCCCGTGCGCCCCGGGACAGCTGGTCGATGCGCCGCCCGGCCAGACGGATGCTGCCGCTGTCCGGGGTATCCAGCCCGCCGAGGGCGTTGAGCAGAGTGGTCTTGCCGGAGCCGGAGGGCCCCGACAGGCACAGCAGTTCCCCGGCATCGATACTCAGTGACACCCGGTCGAGACCGGTAATGCGCTCTTCGCCCTGGGCGAAGGTCTTGCACAGGTCCTGGCAGACAATTGAACTCACGCTCGGCTCACTCCTCTTTTCAGCATCAATGCCTCGCCAGGGCCCGAACCGGATCCAGCCGGGAGGCGCGCCAGGCCGGCAACAGGCTCGCCAGCAGGCCCAGTATCAACACCACCGCCGTCGACAGCAGCATGTCGCGTCCCGCCAGCAGCGGGTACAGGGTGGCACTCATCTCCATCATCTCCATGCCCTCCGCCACCGCCGAGATATCCACCCCGTCCCGCAGCGGCAGCAGGGTCGCCAGGGCCAGGCCGTTGCCCGCCAGCAGGCCGAGGGCGAGCAGCAGCAGGCTCTCCAGCAGCACCTGTGACAGGATCAGGGCCGGGCGCATGCCCAGGGCCTGCATCAGGCCCAGCTCCCGGGTGCGCTCGAACACGGCCATCACCAGGGTGTTGATCAGGCCGAAGGACAGCACCAGGAATACCACCACCATGAACACCAGCACGAAACCCTCCTGCACCGCCAGCATGGTGCCGAGGAAGGTGTGCAGCTCGGTCCAGCCCAGCACCTCCAGCCCGGGGCCGGCACTGGCGCGCAGGGCCGGCAGCCAGGCATCCACCGCGCGGTAGTCGGCGGCGGACACGGCGATCTCGGTCACTTCCTGCTCCAGCCCCAGCAACTCCTGCAGCGCGCCGCGGCCGACGTAGGCGAAACGCTCCTCGTCACCCTGCAGGCGGGCCTGGTAAATACCCACCACCCGCACCCCGCGATCGGCGACGTTGTTCTCCGTGTCCTGGCTCATCAGCACGATGCGCTTGCCGAGGCCGGTATCCAGCCGCCGCGCAAGGCTAGCCCCCAGCAGGATGCCGCGATCATCGGGACTCCCCAGCATCCGGCCTTCCAGCAGGGTCTCCGGCAGGCTGCCCAGGGCCGCCTCCTGCGCCGGGTCGATCCCCAACACGGTGACCCCGCGGCTGGCGTATTCACTGGCCAGTACCGCGGGCACCCGCAGGCGCGCGGCCCAGGCGGTGATCGGCGCGCTGTTGAGCTGGGCCAGCAGATTGCCTGCCGGCATCGGCATGTGGTTGACCACGCTGGGGTCGAGCCGGAAGTCGCGGTGGTGGATCTGGGCCTCGCCGGGCAGGGTGGCGAGACCGTTGCGCACCATCTGGTCGGTCATGCCGCGCATCAGCGCGCTCATCACGATCATGGCCCAGACGCCCAGCGCGATCGCCAACAGCATGATCAGGGTGCGGCGATAATTGCGCCACAGGTTGCGCCAGGCCAGGGTCAGCAGTGACATCAGGGGCCAGTGCATCAGCTGGCCCTCATCGCACTGACCGGCTGCAGGCCGAACAGGCGCAGGGCCGGGTAGACCGCCGCCAGCAGCGCGCCCAGGAACACGGTCAGCGGCCCCCACAGCAGCGACGCCAGGGTCACCGGGGGATAAATCCGCTCGGGCAGGTTGAAGCGCGCGTTCATCTCCTCCATCCCCGGGAAGGTAAAGCCTGCCTGCTGCAGATACAGTCCCAGCAGCCCCCCTGCGGCCACCCCCAGGGCCAGTCCCAGTGCGGCCAGCAGGGCGGTTTCCAGGCCTACCAGCCGCGCCAGCCGTCCCGGGCTGACGCCCAGCGCCAGCATGACCCCGAATTCACGGGTGCGCTCCAGCACCGACATCAGCTGGGTATTGAGCACGCTGAACGCCACCAGCAGGATCAATACCCCGTACATCACCCAGGCGCTGGCCATGTCCGAGCGGATTGCCTGGCGCAGCCCCGGCTGCAGCTGGTCCCAGTCCAGTACCACCAGCTCCGGGGCTCCGGCCAGCAGCGGTTGCAGCGCGACCACGGCCGCGGGCACCCGGTCCAGGTTGCGCAGGCGCACCACCACGCTGTGTCCGTGGTCTCCCATGTTGAAGACCGTTTGGAACCAGGGCAGGGACACCTGGGCCAGGGCCCGGTCCAGCTCCGGGATGCCCGATTCGATAATCCCCACCACCGTGGCGATGGCGGCGGCAAAAGACCCGTCGCGACCGCTGCCGAGCATGGTGATCTCATCCCCCGGCCCCACTCGCAGGTTGCGCGCCAGCAGGGCGCCGACCACGATTTCGCCATCGGCGCCGGACAGGTAGCGACCCTCCCGCAGCAGGCCGGGCAGCGTCGACACCCCCGGTTCGCGCGCGGGCTGCACGCCGGTGACCTGAATACCGAAGGACCGCTCCTCGCTGGAGGCCAGGGCGTAGGCGATGCCGCGGGCAGCCACCGCTTCCCCGGCCAGCAGCGCCTCCACCTGCAGTGCACGTTCGCTCACCGCCGGGACGCTCTGGCGAATGCGCTGGTCCTCATCGAAGCCCCGGTGCTGCAGCTGCAGGTGGCCGGAAAAGGCACCCAGGCTATTGTCGATCATCATCTGATAAGAACCCAGCTGCACCGAGATCAGGAAGATCAGCAGGGTATTGCAGAACACCATGGCCCCCACCGTCAGCCAGGTGCGCCGCCGGTGCCGCCACAGGTTGCGCCAGGCCAGGCGCCAGGTGATATTCACTGCCGCGGGTTGCGCAGGCTGGACAGGGTAAACAGGCTGTCTGCCAGCTCGAGGTCGAACTCCACCGCGTGGGTGCGCAGCTCGGTATACTCCTCCGTCGCTTCGGTTTTCGCCATCCGCATCACCGTTGCCACCGGCCGCCCCGCCATCTCCTCGATCGCCAGCGCCCGCAGGGTTTTCACCAGCTCCCCGTCCTGGCTCCAGAACTGCTGCTCCAGCAACACCCAGTCGTCGCGGATGCGCAGGACCTCCCTGCCCCAGACCACCGCCGCTTCCTCGTGGGGCACCGACTGGATCACCCAGACCTGGTGCCCGTCCTGCTCCTCGGTCGCCAGCAGGGTGTGGTCGTACTGGCTGACAATGTCAGCATCCTTGCTCACATCCTTGTTGGAGAAGTCGCTGCCCATCCAGTTCTGCCCCATCATCGAGGACGGCACCTTGATCACCCGGTTGATGCTGGGGCTGAAGGTCCACATATTGCCCTCGACGGACAGGGTGGCATTGCCCGCGTCCTTGCGCGGCTCGGTGACCCGCACCAGGGTTTTCTCGTCACCGGCGGTCCAGGCCTGCATGCGCATGCTGCGCTCCCAGTCGGGCCGGTGAATGGTCATGGTCATATCGGCGCGGGAGCTCTGCCCCCGGTAGTGATCAATCGCCTGGCGCACAATGCTGTCCGCGTCCAGCGCGGCGGCCGGCATGGCAAGCGCCAGCAGGAACAACGGTGTGGCGAGCAAGGGGAGGAACATGGAGCTCTCCTGCGCTGGACAAGACTTCATCATAGCGCCTGTGGACACTCCGGTCATACTGGCGGTGCGGCGCCGAGACCGCATTGGATCACGACGGCGGAGCGGAAATTGCGGTATAACATGCTCCCATGAACCGTCCCTTCGCCCCGGCCCCACCGCTTGCCCTGACCCTGACCCTGGGCCTCTGCCTGTGGCTTGCCGGCTGCGGCGGCCAGCAGCCGGAGGCGGCGCTGGCCCGCTACCTGGAGCGGCTGGCACGCACCCTGGACCAGCCGAGCCCGGCGGTGGCAGTACCTGAGGTGCCGCGCTTGCCGCCCCGCGGCGAGCTGCGGCTGGATCTCGAGGGCGGCAATCTCGGCACCCTGGACTTCCTCGCCTTGAGCGGCTGCGAAGTGCAGATCACCATCGGCAAGCGCAACTCCAGTCTGGGTCTGTTGGCCAGCCCATCCCAGCGCCTGCTGCTGGAACTGGAGTTCCTGCGCCTGGCCCCGGCCTGTATCGCCCATATGCGGAACGAGGAGCGGACCGAACTGGCGGAGCTGTTGCAGGGCGCGGTTGAGCTGAAACAGCAACAGCTGCCGGCGCTGATTTTCAACGCCACCCTGGCCGGGCCCGAATACCGCAAGCTGTGGCAGCCACCGCAGGACCTGGGCGACTATCCCGTGCAGACCAGCAGCGTGCCGCTGACCGCGCTGGCGGCGATCAACGCCAGCGCCCGTCGCTGGCTGGCGGGCGACTACCGTGCCAGCAACGTGGACTTCGAGATCCAGTTGAGCGAGGTGGCCCAGGCCGACGGCGGCGCCCTGCTCAAGGCGCTTGCCCTGCAGGCGGGCTGGCTGGAGGCCGGGAATGGCCTGCTGCGGGCGCGGCGCCAGCGCGGCCCGCTGTGCTCCGGCCCGATCCGGCCGGCCGCGGCTACCGTCCTGCGCAATGTCATCGGCAAGTTCTTTGTCGGCGAAGTGCAGCCCTGGTCCGCAGCCCTGGGGCGCCGCCAGCATGAACTGCTGCCGCTGGTGGCGGCGCTGGAGTCCGGGTTGGAATCCGCCCTGCCCGGGGCATATCGCGACTGGCAGCAACAACGGGCAGCGAGCCTGCAGGCGTGGACAGCGGCCCCACGTCAGCATGTCGGCGAACTGCAGCAAGTGCTGGCGCCCTGCGAGCAGCAATCGCCACCGACAGCCCCGGCTCCCCGGCCTGCCCGTGCACTGCGCGCTTACCGATACCGGGAGAGCACTGTGTACTAGCCGCAATTGCCAGTGATATCCAGATCCGGGTCAATTACCTGACTGTGCAGACCAAGCATGGCCAGCACGCTGGAAAAAATATTGTCATGACTTAGTGGCTGGGCCGCAACATCCCTGAGGCAGGACTTGTCCAGCGCAACTGCCGAGTCGAAATCGGCTCTCGACCACCACACCATGGGGACCCTGGTTTGCTCATCCGGCGCAACGAAATAGGGCAAGCCGTGCAGGTAAATGCCCATCTCACCCAGCGATTCACCATGATCCGACACATACAGCATGGCCGGCACATAATCAGATTGCCGCTCAAGGTAGCCAATCACCCCCGCCAGCAGCGCATCCGTGGCCAGCACCGCATTGTCGTAACTGTTAACAATCTGCTCCCGGGTGCATAGCGTCAGGTCATCGGCGTCGCAGGTCGGTCGAAACCTGTGCAGGCTATCGGGGTATCGCTTGTAGTAGCCGGGCCCGTGATTTCCCATCTGGTGCAGCACCACAACCGTATCCTGGCGGACCCCGGAGCCAGGCACGCCGAGCTGCCTTACCAGCTCCTCGAGCAGCACGCCGTCCAGACACTCCCCGTCGGGGCATAACTCCGGGTAATCGAGCGCCGCGACCTTCCTGTTTTCCACCCCGTCACAAACACCCTTGCAGCCGGACTGGTTGTCCAGCCAGAGAACGGACATGCCCGCACGTTGCAGCACATCCAGCAGCGACTCATGCCCGCTGGCATAACGCTTGTCATAGTCTGCCCTGCCGGCAGCGGAAAACATGCAGGGCAGGGATACCGCGGTGCTGGTGCCGCAACTGCTGACATTCTGGAAGTTGATGGCATCGGTTTGCGCCAGCAGCGGCGTAGTCTGGCGGCTGTAGCCATTGAGTCCCCAGTTGGCCGCACGCACCGTTTCACCCACGACAATCACCATCAACAGAGGCCGGTCGCCCGTATGGGCGATAGTACTGACATCTTCGCCGACCGGCAGGCGCACCGCGGGACCCGGGTCGGATGCCGCCAGCACCCGTGTTGTTGCCACCATGTAGTTGGCTGGCGTGATGAGAAAGCGCAGTGCCTTTTCATTGCGCATCAATGTGGAAAAGCCCTGAAAACTCGGCACCAACGCTACGGCCAGGATGACGATCGACGCCACTATCCAGATCGCCCGGCGGCGGAGTGAGGCCTGCCAGCGGAGCCGGGGGATCCGGATTCGGTACAGGGCGAAACAGGGCAGCAGTCCGTACAGCAGGAAATGTTCAGCCATGTGCCAGGTGAGCAGGTCACCTGCCTCCCGGCGGTCCGTCTGCAATATGTTATCGACCATATCGACATCGAAATAAATGCCGTAGTTGTCGGTAAAGTAGCTCACCCCGGCGGCGACAAGGATCCACAGGGCGATGAATGCGCGGGCATAAAAGTTGCCAAGCAGCAGCAACATAAGCAGGAACTGGGCAGCGACCAGAATCATGCCGTAGCCGATGATCTGCAGCGTGACCGGGTGCTGGGCAGTGATCACACTGCGCCAGAAAGCGTCGTTGTAGAACAGGGCAAACATCGCGCTGACCAGCAACGCCAGCAGTTCCGGAGACAGCTCCGGTCCCCGCGTCCACAGCGCCGTCGACCGGCCTCCGGTCGGCCAGCCTCTGGATGAGTATGCGGGAACAACAGGACAGGTAACGGTCATCTCCACGTTTGTTCACCTCCAGCAGTTTCATTTGCCAGCAACAGCTTTGCCAGCGTAAAGCTCACTGACCAACAAAGGACCAGCGTCCACAGATCGTGGGAGAGAAAGTGGGCGCCGCGCAGCTGCTGGGCGAAGCCAAACACCAGGCCCAGAGTGAGTGCGAAGAACAGGCCCGCCCACCGCCAGCGAGGCCGCGTCGCCTTGAAGAAAAAGAACAGGGCCAACCAGCTGTAGCCCGCACTGGCATGCCCCGACGGAAAGCAGGCGCTGTCCGGGTAGTCCGCGGGACGCCGCTGCAACAACCCGATGAATTCCCGGGTACCGCCATAGCGCTGGAGGCTCCAGGGACAATCCATGCTGACCAATTGCTTGATCACGGAGACCGTCAGCGTCGAAAGGGCTACCGCGAGGAAAAGAAACAGCAGGGGCCTGCGCCACGACCGCAGGGCGGGGACTATCTGGCTCGCCAACAGGGCGCCGACAACGAAGACCCCCATCGCCTGGCTCAACCGGCGTCCGCCTTCGTGGATCACGTCCTTTGTCAGCACATGATTCTGCAGCGTCCAGGCATTGCCCTGCAGTCGATACAGAGTGTCGGCAACCACCGTATCCAGTTGCAGCCACCTGCCGCCCATCATCGCGACAAGGAACGCGAACCAGACTCCAAAAAAGATGTGCTCCTGTTTCACAGCTTCGGCAACAGCAGGCTTGCCCAGGTTATGGCCATGAATACCAGACTGGACATCACGGCAGCAGAAGCCAGATCCTTTGCCTGGCCGCTGAGGTCATGGTGTTCATAGCCAATCCGGTCGACGACGGCTTCAATGGCGGAATTGAGGAGCTCCACGATCAGGACCAGGACCATGGAGCCGAGCAGCATGATTCGCTCAACACTGTTGAAATCTATCAGGAAAAATACCGGCAGCAGGCACAGAAACCCGGCGAATTCCTGACGAAATGCAGACTCATGCCGCCAGGCCACCGCCAACCCGGACCAGGAGTGGCCGCAGGCCCTGAGCAGCCTTTGAACACCGCGGTGCTTTCTGGTGTAGTCTGGAATCAGGTTAGATGACATGGCACGGATCCGTTTCCAATACAGGAGACGGCAATTTTCACTGCTTCCGATTAAGTCATGCTTAACACCTTGGCGGAAACTTGTGCCCCCCGCCGAGGTCTGACCATGCAACCGCAACAGCGCCGATCGCTGCCAAGACACTGGAGACATGCACCGTGAAACAGACCTTGCACACCGCCCGAATCACTTTGTTGGCTGCCGCCGCACTCCTGCTGAGCGCCTGTGCCAGTGGCCCGCCGAAGCCCGATGTGGACTACAACGCTGACTACAACTTCAGCCAGGTACGCAGTATCGCCTTCCTGGAAAGCTCCGGCTCCGTGAAGGGAGACAACCCCCTGCAGCTCAGCGATATACAGAAAGACCGTATCAACTCCGCTATCCGCTTCGCCCTAAAACAGAAGGGCTTTACCCTGGTGGACGACCCGGCCGGGGCTGACATGCTGCTCAGCTGGCACCTGGTGACCCAGTTCAAGACCGATATCGAGACCCGCGACAGCGGGTTCGGGATGGCCTGGTATCGCGGCTACAACCGTTACAGCATGTACGATTGCTGGAGCTGCATCGGCCCCCGCAGCGACGTGACCTCACGCAATTACACCGAGGGCACCTTCATCGTCGACATGATCGACCCCGGCATGGAGCGTTCCGTCTGGCGGGGAGTGGTCCAATCCCGCCTTACGGGCCAGCAGATGCGCGACCAGGCTCTGGCCAATGAGGCCGCCGAGGCGATCTTTGCCGCGTTCCCGCCCGGCCAGCCGTCCCCGGACAGCCCCTGAGGGCGGCCTCCACCCACACCGCCTCTATTGAGCGCGGGCGCCGGCTTTGCTATAGTCCGCGCCCTTGCGGGGCTTGCAGGGTATTCTCAGACAGGTGTCAGCCCCGCACTAGCGCCACATCAACCGCCCGTAGCTCAGCTGGATAGAGCGCTGCCCTCCGGAGGCAGAGGTCGCAGATTCGAATTCTGCCGGGCGGGCCATCCTCTAAACGTGCAACTCCACGCCTGTTATTTACCCTCTCTCGGCTCCGCCCACTCTATCGTTGCTCTCGCAGCAGGACCTATCAGAGCTTGACTCTGCCCCACCAACGACTGAACAAGATCCGCTCCCATCGGTGTAGATATCCAGACAAAAATGCTCACGTTAAGCAGCACCGTTGTCCAGAAGACAGCAAGGAACGACCGCTTTTTCGATTTGTGCCTTAGCCCCTGCTGGGCAATAAGCGCTCCCGGCCAACCTCCCGCCAGCGCCAGCCAATGCAAGGTGCTCTCCGAAGTTCGCCGCACCCCATTTCTTGCGGCTCTCTTATCGGAGGCATACACGAGATAGGTCAGCAGGCTGAGCCCGAGATAGATCCAAAGTGTCAGTGCCGGGGTCTTTCCAGATAAAACTGACGCCATCAAGAAGAGGAGGAAAAATGCCGCAACAATCACCGCTCCGAAGGCGCCGCGCTTCTTTCTGGTAACTGGCAAACGATCACCAGGCAGCGTTGCCTTGCTCGCGCGGTGGCGGCCTCGATCATCAGTAGCTAACGCGTAGGTCACAATCTGGCCAACTTCAGGGCGATGATCCCTATTGCTCAATGCCGAGATATGCAGAAATACATCCTTTTCACCCTTGTTAGGAACAATAAACCCAAAGCCCCTGTCGTCATCCCATGACCGAATTTTTCCCTTTTGTCGCATGTCTGCTGGCTTCCTTCTTGTAGCCTTATTGCCGCTTCCGCACATTCAACGCACTGGACGATTTCCACAGGGAAGCACTGGCCATCCAAGTGGATCTGTACCTGCACGAATCGCTATCCCGGGTTCGTCACATAACCAAGGGGTGGATTGAGAAACATAACCTGGAACGCCCCACGATGCCCTCGGCGACATGACACCGATGGAGCATCTGGTGGCCAGAAAGCAGGCGGAAAACTCTAATAATGAGTGGACCTAATCAAGGATACTTCCACGCACTCCGTGACGCACGCATGAATATTAATCGTAAATATCTGATTAAAAACTTAGAAACTTCGAATTTACCTTAAACCATCAGAAGGTATGCTTATCCCACTTTCAACGGGGGCACGATGCCACCGCGTTCGGAGCACTGAGGATGAGTTCCAGGCAAGACAGTCATCACGACCGCACTACCATGGATTCCCGTGGGCAACGCTTTATCAAGTGGGCACAGGAACCGTTCGGCTCTGTGATGGTGGCATCCGTCGCCACCATCGGCTCGTTCGGGTTTGTCCTCTCCAGCATGTGGGCAATCCAGGCCGCGCTGAACTAGCAAGGTCTCCATCCACCAGGCAACCTGCCGCAATCCCCGCACTTCGCCGCCACGAACGAGCGCAGTGTTGCAGTAATATGGGCCCGGTGAACGTTAGCGTTGCCGGGGCGTCCACTCGGCACAGCATTAGTAACCGGTAGTGTTGTCCTGTATAACACGCACTTTCCCGTGCTGACTGCCCCACAATGGACAACTTCTATCTGATACTCGCCTGCCTGGGCATCGGCCTGCTGCTGCGCCGGGCGCCCGGCATGCCCGTTGACGGCGGCATCGCGCTCAATGGCTACGCGCTGAACGTCGCCCTGCCGGCGGTGATTCTCGCCAACCTGCCGCTGCTGAACATCTCCGGCGCGCTGCTGATTCCCGCCCTGACTCCCTGGCTGCTGATGCTGCTGGCGATCGCCCTGGTGTTGACGCTGGCCCGAGTATTCAACTGGCCCCGGGAGATCACCGGGGCGCTGCTGATTGTGCTGCCGCTGGGCAACACGTCCTATCTCGGCTTCCCCCTGGTGCAGTCCTTTTTCGGCCAGCAGGCGATGCCCTACGCCGTGGTCTACGACCAACTGGGCTCGTTTATCGCGCTGGCCGCCTACGCACCCGTTGTCGCCGCGCTGTATGGTCCAACCATGAAACGGCCAACGGCCACGGCGATTCTGGCACGGATTTTCACCTTCCCCCCCTTTCTTGCCCTGCTCGCGGGGCTGCTGTTGCGCGGGGTCCAGCTGCCAGCGCTGGCGAACCAGCTGGTGGCCATGCTGGCCGCCACCCTGATACCGGTGGTGATGGTCGCGGTGGGGCTGCAGATCACCGTCCGCTTCCACCGCCGCGAGCTGCTGCCGCTGAGCTTTGCCCTGGGCACCAAGCTGCTGCTGATGCCCGCCTGCGCCTGGCTGCTGTGGCTGGCTGCGGGGCAGCAGGGACTGGCGATGCGCGTCACGGTGTTCCAGGCCGGCATGCCGTCGATGATCTCCGCCGGCGCCATCGCGATTGCCGCGGGCCTGGCGCCGCGGCTGGTGGCCGGCACGGTGGGGCTGGGGCTGGTGTTGTCCTTTGCGACCCTGCCGCTGTTGTACTGGTTACTCGCGGGATAGCGGCACTGGCTTGTCTTAAACGTCCCTGAACGCTACCGTAGCTCCCAGCAACCAGCCACAGGACAGAGCATGCATCACGGGCCCCTGATCAACGCACTGCGGGATAGCCTGCCGGGCATTCTCGCAGTGTACGGCTTTGGCAGCCAGGTGCAGGGAACAACGGGACCGGACAGCGACCTCGACCTCGCGGTACTGGTTGCAGGCTATGTAGATCCGCTTCTTTTGTGGCGAATATCGGGCGAGTTGGCGGATGTCGCCGGCTGCCCGGTGGATCTGGTGGACCTGCGCGCCGCCACTACCGTCATGCAGTACCAGATTATCACCCGCGGCGAACGCTGGTGGAGTCTGGATAGCCAGGCGGCCCTGTACGAGGCGGCCATCCTCAGCGACAAGACCGCGCTGGACACCGCCCGCGCGGGACTTTTGGACGACATTCGAGAGCGGGGAAGCATCCATGGCGGATGATGTGCTGCTCAACAAGGCTGCGAGCATTGAACGTTGCGTGGCGCGAGCACGGGAGGAATACCAGGCCAATCCAGGCGGTTTCGCCAGCGACCATACCCGTCAGGATGCCGCCATTCTCAACATTCAACGCGCCTGCGAGGCGGCTCTGGATATGGGGCAGCATCTTATCCGCAGAGAACGGCTTGGTGTGCCGCAGGGGGCGCGGGATGTGTTCACCCTGCTGAACCAGGGCGGCTGGATCACAGCCGAGCTCGCCGATGTCATGAAGCGCATGGTGGGCTTCCGCAATATCGCGGTACACGAATACCAGCAGCTGCAGTTGCCCATCACTGTCAGCATTATCCAACATCACCTGGACGATTTTCTGGCCTTCGGCAAGGCAGTGCTGTTGCGGGATGGGCGCGATTAAGCGCGCTCCGGCGCACCCAATCCAGGCACACATCGGCGTCGATGGTTGCAGGGCCGGCTGGTTCCATGTCTGCCTGGCGGGTGGAGAACTGTCCGGCGGAATAGCCTCCCATATCAGTGACATTGTGGCGCGGGCCGACGCTGCTGATCAGGTTTTCATCGATATCCCCATCGGCTTGCTGGAATCCGGCCCCGATGGCCGCCGCTGCGATGCCGAGGCAAGGCGCCTGCTCGGCCCCCGCGCGTCCAGCGTGTTCAACGCCCCGCTCAGGGCTGTTCTCGACCAGCAGAGCTACGCCCAGGCCAACCTGCTCAGCCGCGAGCTGTCCGGCAAGGGCCTGAGCAAGCAGACCTGGAATATCTGCGCGAAAGTCCGCGAGGTGGACGGCGTGCTGCGAACCGATGCGAAGGCACGGGCGATGCTCCGCGAGGCCCACCCCGAGCTCTGCTTCTATGGCCTCGCCGGCGGCAGGCCCATGCAGCACAACAAGAAGACCGGGGAGGGATTCACCGAGCGCCTGGCGCTGCTTGAGCGTTATTTGCCAGCGGCGGGGGAATTTGTGGCAGCTGCCCTGGCCCGCTATCCCCGCTCACAGGTGGCGCGGGACGACATCGTGGATGCCACGGTCTGCGCGCTGACGGCGTCCCTGCGCGAGCACTGGCACAGCCTCCCGGCATGCAGCGAACACGACGCGGAGGGCCTGCCCATGGCTATCGTATACTGCCAGCCATGCCAGGCTGAGCCTGTCGTTCCCCTGAGGAAATCACCGTGAGTACAGAAGCCGTCATCATCGACACCGCAGGCGCTGTCTGCACCATCACCCTGAACCGCCCGCACAAGCGCAACGCCGTCGACCGCCCCACCGCGGACGCCCTGCGCGCGGCCTTCGAGCAGTTCGAACGCGATGACAGCCTGCGGGTGGCGGTGCTGTGGGGCGCCGGCGGCAACTTTTGCGCCGGGGCCGACCTGACAGCGATGGGCGACCCGGCACTGCGCAACGAAGTTGACGCAGAAGGGGCCGGTCACGGACCCATGGGGCCCAGCCGGATGCAGCTCGCCAAGCCGGTGATCGCGGCGGTGGAAGGCTACGCGGTGGCGGGCGGGCTGGAACTGGCGCTGCTCTGCGACCTGCGGGTGGCGGCGGAGTCCGCCGTGTTCGGGGTGTTCTGCCGGCGCTGGGGCGTACCCCTGATCGACGGCGGCACGGTGCGCCTGCCGCGTATAGTGGGCCAGGGCCGGGCCCTGGACATGATCCTCAGCGGGCGCCCGGTGGCCGCCGCGGAAGCGCTGCAGATGGGGCTGGCCAATCGCGTGGTCGCCGATGGCACCGCCCGCGCCGTCGCCGAGGCCCTGGCGGCGGAGATCGCCGCCTTCCCGCAGCAGTGTATGCTGGCGGACCGGGCTTCAGCGCTGCAGCAGTGGGATCTCGACCTCGCCGCGGCGCTGCAGAACGAGGGCCGCCGGGGTTACCCGGTGATCTTTGCCGAGGCCCTCGTCGGGGCTGAGCAATTTGCCGCTGGCGTCGGGCGCCACGGAGCGTTTGAGACCGACGGCAAAGACTGACCCGGGCTGATCACCAGCGGCGAGGACACATCCGCATGCGGTTATTTTTTGGCCTTGAACTGGATACTGACGCCCGCCGGGCGCTTGCCGACTGGCGCGACCGGCATGGCGGGGCCACCGGCCGCGCGGTGCCTGCAGCCAACTTCCACATTACCCTGGCGTTTATTGGCGAACTGGACAACCGGCACCTGGACACCCTGTGCCGGGCGGTTGATGACTGGGCACCGGACACGGGTGCCGGGAAACTGGTACTGGACCAGGTGGGCTACTGGCCCAAACCCGGTATCTACTGGGCGGGGCCATCGCAGCCAGCACCGGGGCTGGCGGCA